>CALDCO010000089.1 GCA_937937185.1 uncultured Flavobacteriaceae bacterium | reverse complement strand
ATATAAATCTTATAAATAATCAATATCTCTTTCAGATAAATATTAAAGATAATATTCATCTTGAAAGTGTTAATTTAAAAAATACTAATAATACTATATTCAATGAGTCATCTATTCTGGTTGTTACTAATTCTGGAGATGAGTTTGGGTTATTTCCTATTTTTGAAATTAAAAATAATCCAAACCTTGAAACTATATGTGTAGACAATGTAGATTATGCTATTGTGAATTTTAAAGAGATAGATCCACAAATAGTTTTTACAGAAGATTGTAGTGTAACAAATGTTAACTACAACACTCTTCAGGGAACATTAACTTACGACGACGAAAGTAACGGTTGCGATCCAAGCGATATTATTTTGGCTAACCAACTTGTAAAAACTACAGATGGGACTAACGAATTTGGAACATTTACGAATAGTTCCGGTTTTTATGCTATGGATGTTGTAGAGAATACTTATGAAACTTCAATCCAAAATATGCCAAGTTATATAACAACTAATCCAGCTTCAATTATAGATACTTTTACAAGTTTTGGTAATACAGAAACAGCAGATTTTTGTATTAATCCTAATCAAAATATTAACGATGTAAATATTACTTTACTACCATTAAGAGAAGCGCGTCCTGGTTTTAATACTAACTACCAATTGGTTTATGAAAATAGAGGTGTACTGCCAGTAAGTGGAGATATTACACTTACATTTGATAGTGCTTTTCAAAATTTTGTAAATGCTGTACCTAATGAGACTAGTAGCTCATCAAATACAATAATCTTTAATTACACTAATTTACAGCCTTTTGAAATTAAAACGATTAATATTGAGATGAATACGTTTCCACCACCAATAGTAAATAGCGATGACGTTTTAAATTTTACAGCAGTTATAAATCCAACCGTTGGAGATGCATATCCTAACGATAATATATTTAATTTAGAGCAAATAGTAGTAAATTCTTACGATCCTAATGATAAACTTGTGTTACAAGGCGATGAAATTAGATTAGAAGAGGCAGGAAACTATTTAGACTATATTATACGTTTTCAAAATACAGGAACGGCTAGTGCCATAAATGTGGTAATTACAGATAATTTAACTAATAATTTAGACTGGGGAACATTGCGACCTGTTTCTTCTAGTCATCCTTACAGTTTTAGATCTATTAATGGTGATTTTTTAGAATTTTCTTTTGAAGGTATCAATCTTCCAGCTATGCAAGATGATGATGCTGGTAGTATTGGCTTTATAGCCTTTAAAATTAAACCTAAAAGCGGAGTTGGGATAGGAGACATAATAAATGGTAATTCAGCTAATATCTATTTCGATTTCAATGCAGCAATAGTAACCAATAGTGTAGAGACAGAAATAGTAAATACATTGGATATTACCGAACATAATTTACTTAATCAAACAGTTGTTTTATATCCAAATCCTGTTAGAAATATTTTAACTATTAAAACAGAAAATAATGCAGCAATTGAAAGTGTATCTTTATTTAATGTAACTGGTCAATTATTACTCAATAAGAAAAATAATTTAAAACAAATCAATTTCGAGAATTATAATAAGGGTATTTATTTTATTAAGATAAAAATAAGCGATAGAGAAGTGAATAAACGTTTAATAAAAAAATAGAGGTTATTACTTCAGGGCAAACTCACACTTTTCCACCTAGGTTTTAGGGATAAAAGTCTATTTTTAGTAATATAGACGATCCTAGAAGCGATATAAACAAGCTTCGCGCCAAGGCTGGCTGTAAAAAACAAAGTAAAATCCCCAAAATGTAGTACCCCCTCGCTATCACTCGTTTGCAACGAGTGGGGCGGTAAGTGTAAGAACATAACTTTCATTATAAATATTAAAAAAGCTTCTTTATTACTATATGTAAAAGCTTTTCTTTTTCAATTTGTTACGCAAACTTGCTCGTACTGCACTCGTCAAAGACGAGCGCTAGCCTTAATTTTTTCTTTATATTTTAAGTTTTATATGACTACCACGATAGCGCGGATTTAAGGTGCAAATCCGCGCTATCTGGTGAAACTTCACAAAACAGGCTTATGAAACTTTTTCACAAATCAAAATACCAATTAAACAAATCGGTTCTTACACCAAAATTAAACCAAATCGAACTGTTTACAAAAGTAGAGATTGTGGTAGCCTCTGGGTCGAAATTGCGATAATTAATATTTGTAAATACTTTTAAATTAGAAGCTGGATTAACTAAATACCCCGCTTGAAGCGTAGCATTAAAGGTATTGGTTTTTATCCCCTGTCCAATTTCTACACCGGTTTCAAATGGCCTATCGCGTTCACTGGCAAAAACATCTCCGCCGTAACTAAACGAATCGGTATCCGTATTAAAATCGAACCCTCTAATCCCTGTAATAAATTTAGCTTCTCCAAACCAACGCTTGTAATTATAACGCCCTATTAAAAGCAACTCTCTAAAATTTGCGCCCCAGAGATGGGCTAACGATTGGTTATTGTGGGCATAGTTAAGTACAATCGTATTATGGGAATAGGTATACGGTCTAACTTGATTATATTCCATTTGCAATTGAAGGTCTTTCACCTTAAACGCATTAAAGTATTTTGCGCCTAACTGAAACCCTAATTTATTCTTCCAACTTTTTTCTCCTCCTGTAATGTCCGAAAGTGAAAATTCGTCAATAATAAACTGCCCGTATATGTTAATATTGTCATTATACTTATATTTTGAAGACAAGCCTATAATAGCATTACCAGCATCTTGACCGGTTTCAAACTCAATAGCTCTATAGAAAATAATAGGGTTTAAATAATTAATATCAAACCCGCGATCGTTACTGTTTTGCCATATCACAGATTCGAATAAACCAATATTTAATCGTTTGTTTACATTCCAGCTCAAATAATGATTGGCTATGTATTTTGTTAAAAAAGCTCCGTCTTCTATAACTTCTGGCCTTACATCTTTTAGCCACATCCAGGTATTGGTATATTTTATTTTCCAGAATTTTGTATTTAGTTTTAAGAATGGGGACGGACTGGCAACATCGCTTAATAATAAAGAGCGGTATCCGTCGCCTATAAAATTCTTTCCATGCCCAAATTGTACATTTAAATATTTTGCTGGCGAGTAGGATAAATATGCTTCTGCAACCGGATAATCAAACGCGTTTTCTTTAAATCGTTTTGCAATCCCTCTACCAGGAATAATGGCCGGGCTAAAATCGGCAGGCGCTAGAGTTTCTGCATAGCGATTGTAATAATCTGCAAAACGCCCCTGACTTTCGTATATTGAAGTAGAAAAGCTTAATTGTTTCCCTAAACCTCCTTGTATATATACCCCTCTAGTATTATTAAAGGTTAATCGAAAATCGGCATCGGTGTCCCTTCCTACTTGCAAATCGAGAATAGGGTCTAACGTAAACCAGTAATCTTTACTTTCTATTTGTACTAAGTGTTCGTTCCATAATTTTTTCTCTACCCAAGTTCCAGCGTCTTTAATTAAGGCCTCTTTCACGGCATTAAAATCATAATAATTAGAAATGTCTTCGTATAAGAATGGTTTAGAAGCCGTATGGCTATTAGTGCCCACTACATTTAAAGAGCGGTCGAATTTTGCATAATCGGCATGGGTAAAAGGAATGTTTAATGTACTATTAAAAGCCTTGTTAGTATAGGGTTTTATTCCTTTTTGAACCTTATCGAATTCTTTTTTTGCATTTTTTTCAAGCTGCGTTAATTCTATTTCAATTTTAGATTTCGTCTTTTCATCATCACTATTCACCTCGGGTAAGTTTTCTGTTGAAGGCCATATTTCTTGTAAGGGCAACCTCAGTTTTATAGTATATTGTTTAAATGTTTTTTGTCCATTATAAGTGGCTGGTTTTACCTTAGGGAAGGTTTTAAAGACTCGCTTTACTTCGGTTTTTATCTCCTCATAATTAGTATCTGTATAAATCTCTTTAAATTCACCTTCTGTATTCACTTCAAAGAGCACATCCATTATCCCTTTATAATTTTCCTCAATTAGTCTTTGAGGCATTTTAAACTCACTAAATAACAACGCATAAACTTCTTTATAAAAACAATTTTGAAGGGTTTTAAGGGGTTCATTTTCACAGGCTTCAAAAATAGGACTTTTCTCGTATTGGTTGGTCTCTTGAGCCAAGGCTGGCTGTAAAAAACAAAGTAAAATCCCTAAAATGTAGTACCTCATAAATGTTGTATTTTTTATGATACTTTTTTAATGCGAGTTCGACATAAGAAAATTTCCAGCAATCTAAATGATATTCGATAGAAAATGGTATCGAAGACCAATAAATTTTAAATAAAAAGCCTAATTTCTATACGATTTTTCTTCGTTTTACTGTGAAAAATCACTCAATTTGACGGCTTTTTCAAACTAAATCCTTATACCGAACATTGGTTTTTAATTTAAAATGGCGTAAACCTAATCTAATATACATTTAATTTTATTATTACTGAAATATACAAAGCCAGTATCATTCGATACTGGCTTTTCTTTGTTTTAGAATACGATAATATACTTAATCGTTTACCTGAAATTTAATAGGCACGGTATATAATACATCTACTGCTTTTTTATCATTTATTCCAGGTTGCATTTTTGGTACTTTTGAAATGACACGATGCGCTTCTTTTTCTAATTGAGGGTGCGGCGCTCTTGTTCTTAAAACTTCTACTTCTCCTTGTTTATTAATTTTAAAACTAACATAAATTTGGTGTTTACCGCCAGATAAACCTAGTTCTGAGCCCAAATCTGAGTCAAATTTTCTTTGAATATGCTTCGTTAATTTACGCGACATGCATTTTCTTCTTTCATCATTATTTTTTGCGCTCTCGCAACCAGGATATACTGGTACTTTTTGAACCACCAATATACTCACTGGTACTTCTGGTTTCTCTATATCCAAAACTTTATCATCTTCTTTTAATATTGTTTTAGTAGTTACTGTTGGCACCTCTGTAACAAGTTTTAAAGCATTATCTAATTCTTTATAATCGTTTTCAACAACTTTAATTTTGTTCTTAATAATGGCCGTTCGTTTTTTAACCCTAGGCTTTACCTCTACTTCTGGGTCTTTATAAACTTTAAAAGTTCCCATAGCAAACTCGGCATCTTCCTCTAGCATTACAGTATCATCTGTATAAGTAGCTATCGTTTTTTCAAAACGCATTTCTAAGCCCGCATAGCTGGCTAATAGACATACGATTAACCCAACCTGAAAATACAGTGTTGAGTTTTTTTGTAAATTTACATCGTGCTTTTGTGATTTTTGCGCAACAGTCTCGTTTTGGCGAACGAGATGGCGACTTTCGTTTGAATGTTTCATAATAATTTATGTTTAAATGTTAATGTTATGAAGAAATAACAATAAGCATACCAAAACCAAAAACCCCGCTGTAAGTTTACAACGGGGTTTTAATTATATTATGAATGTCTTACAATTTAGTCTTGTACTTGGAATTTAATAGGTAAGTAATAAGGTACTCTTACCGCTTTTCCACGTTGTCTACCTGGTTTCATTTTTGGTAACAGGTTTGTAATACGTTTTGCTTCTGCCTCTAATCTTGGGTGCGGCGCTCTGGCTTTAATATCTACAATATCTCCTGTTTTATCTATTTTGAAGAAGACACTAATTTTTTGTACCCCCGATAAACCTAAATCTGAGGCCAAATCTGTGTTAAATTTTTTACCAACAAATTTCTTGATTTTGTTGTTCATACATTTTTTCTTGGCATTATTATCGCCGCCTTCACAACCTGGAAAAACAGGTACGTTTTCAATAACCGCGAAAGCAACTTCAACATCTTCTTCCACTTCCTCTACTTCAACCTCTTCAACCTCAACAATTTCTTCTTCTTGCGTCGTTTCTGTAGATTCTATTACTGTTTCTTCAACCTCTTCTTCATCTTCAACAACTTCAATAATTTCTGGAGCTGCAGGTGGTGGCGGTGGCGGTGGTGGCGGTGTTACTAATTGCTCAGTAATTGGCACTTCTTCCTCCAACTCATCATCTAAATTAAGTTGCCCTATATCGATCGCTTGTTTGTCGTAGGTTTTATAATTTATAGCATAATAAGTTAAAAACAACATTAATGCTAAACCTACAGCAAAATATAAAGAACTGTTCCGTCCTACATTTGATTTGGGATTCTTCTTTGGCTCCATATCTCGAAAATTTTATTTACTTGATTCGCTAAAATAACTATTTTTTAGTGAATTTAACAAGTGTTATTACTATTTAACGTCTCTTTTTTTTATTATAATCATCATTAATAATGCCAAAATGGTTCCAACCGTATTGGCAATAACATCATACACATCACTTTCTCTGTTTTCAGTGAGAATACCTTGAAGAATTTCTATTATAATTCCAAAGGAAGCTGAAGCAATAAAAGCAAATGCTAATGCTTTATTTTTTTTAAATTCAAATGTAAAATAAAAAGTAAAATACCATAAGCCTGTAAAAATAAAATAGGCGATGGCATGATATAACTTATCACTGTTTTTTATTGGTGGAAGTTTACCATTAATATTTATTAAACTTAAAATTGCTAATGCTAAACTATAAAAGCTACTAACAACTACTAGTCCTTTTTTAAGCACTAATTAAGGCTTTATAATCATTGGCAGAAAGTAAATTATCAAATTCAGACAGGTCTGAAGCTTTAATTTTTATCATCCATCCGTCGCCATAGGGATCAGTATTTACTTTTTCGGGTTCGTCTTCAAGCAACTCATTAAAAGCAATGATCTCTCCTGAAACAGGTAAAAACAAATCAGATACTGTTTTTACCGCTTCTACAGTTCCAAAAACCTCATCTGCATTTAAGGTTTCATCTAGTGTTTCTACTTCTACGTAAACGATATCTCCCAGTTCACTTTGGGCAAAATCGGTAATACCAACGGTGAGTTCTTCGCCATTTATTCTAACCCATTCGTGGTCTTTAGTGTATTTTAATTCTGAAGGAATATTCATTGTCTTATCGTATAATATTTTTACAAATGTATTTAATCCATTGGTAAATTCAAACCCAATAGTTGCTAGTTTCCGAAGTTATATTTTAAAGTAATTCCAGACCGTATTGTTGTTTGAGGAAATGCCGTTGATATCGCGTATTCTGAGAAGGAATAATCAAAATAGAAAATACCAGTTAGGGCTTTACTAAATGAATAGTTGGCTTTATAATTTAGCCCATAAATTGTTTGCCCGTTAGTAATTTGGTTATTCTCTATGTCTAAATAACGAATAATGGTTTTATTGTCTCTTACAGAACCGTCTAACTCCATTAATAAATCACTAACAACCGATTTTTTAGGCCCTGCTAATTTTGTCCTTATCCGCACATCTTTAAAACGATAGCCTACACCAATTCTGTATTCTAAACCTTGAACTTCTGTAAGTAAATTATTATCGAAACTTAAAGACAACAAACGGTCTTTCTTGATTTCTGTAAGTATCTTAACCGAATTTTTCATTTCAAAATCTATTCGAGCCAATGGCGAAAACATTTCAGCTAAATTAACATTACTATAGAGCTCTTCGTTTTTATAATTTCCAGCTTGATCTAGAGCGTCTGCAGGTTGCGAAAAATAATCTCTACTAAAATCGATAGACTGGAAATCTAAATTGGTTCTAAATTGGTTAATGGTGTAACTTGAACGATACCCATGGGTTAAAGAGAATCGCTTAAATCGCTTTTTAAACCATTTTAACTTCATAAAACCCGAGTATTTTAAATCCCAATTTGGGATAGGAATGTCCTTTATAACATCTAAGTTTATTCGATTTGCTTTTTGCCCTGAATACGCACTAGTAAAAGCTGGTAATAGTACGGCTTGGCTAGTTCTGCCAAATCCTTTTGGATAACCATCGGCATCAAAATTATTAGGGTTGGTAAAATCTACTCCATTTTGGAAGGCTAAGCGCCTTGCAATAATTAAACGGTTATCACTAAATGTTTCAAATGTTTCAGATCTTGTTTCATCACTTCTACTAAAAGCTGTAGGCAATGTAAAGGTAGAAATGCCATAATTACCAAAAGTATTAGGGGTTAATGGCACGTATTCTAAATCTCCAGCATTATTATCGACTCTATAGTTTTCTGTAAAGTTTTCGGCATAAGTTCTAAAACCAATAACGTCTATTTTTAAATCTTTTAACGGTTCTATACTTGCCGAAACATCTAACTGACGTGTTAAATTAGAGGTATATTGTTGATTAAATTCAGGAAATAAGGTTAACCAACCATTTCGGGCCGCCAGTTGCCTAACATCTCTCTGGCTTCCAAAAGTATAGCCTAGTGTGGGTTTTAAAGTTCCTATAAAGCCTGGTGTGTTGAGATAACCAGGTAAAAATGTGCCATTATTTTCTGTGTAGTTAGCTTGAATACGCTTTACCATGGTTAAAATTCCAACAGCCGTATTTCCTAATTTAGAACCTTTTCCTTTTTTCTTTGGCTTGGCTTTCTTTTTATCTGCTTTGGCATCTGGTGGGGTACCTCTTCCTACTGGCCTACTTGCTACTCTGGCATTTCCCCTTTTCTTTTTAAGTCCTATTATCTTATAAAACTTATTCATATCTAGGGTTGTATTTAAGGCTTGCGTATTGCCATTTGAAACGGAATTACCAAGATTAAAACCATCTATATTTCCAAATAAATCTGAGCCTTTTTGCCACTGAAACTCCCCAGAATAAGAGTACGTTGCTTTTAAAAAGTTTAAAATAGGTATTTTATTTAATGGCAATTCATAATTAACACCCAATTGTTGATACTGCCTATTGGGATCACCAAAATCGAAAAACCCATCCCATACGTCTAATGTAGGATCTTGTAGACCATTAAGTTGATCGTCTATAAAATAGTTTCGTACAATGTTATTATTAGCTGCAGAATAATTAAGTTGAAGGGCGCTTGTTAAGTTCCAATTAAAATTATATTGGAAATCGAATGTATAGTTTCTTCTAAACAGCTCTTCAATCGCAATATTGTCTCCGCCAAGATCGATATCTCTAAACTTCTGTTTGTTAAATTGCCTATTAAGATTAGAACTTAACGAAAAACTTGCAGGCAACGGATTAAAATTAAAATCCTTTAAAAGTTTCCAATATTTTCCTGTAAATAAGGAGTCGTTTTTCTTAAAAGGTTCTATGGATTTAGGATCAAAATTATAGGCATAATTAAGTCCAGCAGTGACTTGTTTATCTGTAGAGTTTTCAATTTCAAAATCGCGATGGTCTACCTTATTGTACGAATAGTTAGCAGTAAAATTTTCGACATCGTAAAAATGAGGCTTGCTCTCTCCCGTTCTATTTTTACGCACGCCAATAAAGTTGATACTTTGCCGCCTAGTAAAATCTTCAGATTGCTCTTTAATTATATCTCTTTGTTCATTATTTTCAGCGGTTTCCAGCCGTGTATCTAATTCGATATCCTTAAACTGCTGGTCGTATTCAGGTGTAATTAACTCGACCCCACGACCATAATTAAATGGAATTTGTATGCCCCATTTTTTTGGTAGCAATTGCCCTACATTTACATTAGTAACCACATCGTATTGCTGAACATCTTCTCGGCTTCTTTCATTAGGCCCTTGCTCTATAGAGCCAAATCCAGAAGTACTCATACGCCCTGTGGCACTTACATTAGCAAAATCGGCTAAATTCGTATCTAAAGCCGCTACAGCTGCCCAACCGCCTTCGTTATCCATGTCAGACAAACGTAATTCATTAAACCAAATCTCACCACATAAGCCATTATCATCTGGTGTTCTATTTTTAACCCCAACCATTAAGGTTCTTATAGCCCCAAAATTAGGGTTTCCTTTAATGGCAATACGCTGACTAACCCCTTCATAATCTGAAAATTCAGGCACTGGAGCATCGCTTAATGAGCCATTATCATCAACATCATAAAATGTAGGTACGGGGTTTGCTAGTGTTCCATTATCAATTCCTAAAGATTTTATTTGCTGCAATAATTCTAATCTTAAATCGATTTCATTCTGTGAAGGCCATAGTTCTTCACGAGAGGTGCCAGTTGAGACCGTTAAAGGCACTTCTACTTGATAGTAATTTTGTGTTAAATCATTTCCTATTCTAATAAAACCAACTAGCTCGTCAGTATCAAGCCCTGGCTTATCGCCTTCACCAGCATGCATAAACATTCTTAAGCGCTTAAATTGACGCATGTCTACATCTATATTTTTATAAACTGCTCTGGAATCTTCAGCTTCTAAATTACAAACGTTTACCACTAAAGCTTGTTCATTTAAACGTACTACGGTGTTGTTGTTATTTTGTTGCTCAGGATCTACACCAGGTGGAGAAGCATAACTCCCATCATTATCTTGTGTGCTCACTGCACCCACAGCAAAATCTGTTTGCGGATCGTCTGGTGTCGCATCGCCTTCATCTAATGCCAAAGTATAACGTCTCCAATCGCTACGTACGAGTTCTAAAGTACCAAATCGTAATATTGTAGGATCTGAAAAGCCATTTAAAAACATTCTAACAAAACGAATGGATCTTAAATCGGTTATGCCATTAACCGCTTCTACATGATCGCCTTTTACTGGAACTCTAAATTGATACCATCGCACTGTTTCTGCGTCACCATTTTCTAAAACCCGTGTTCTAATCTTAAAATCATTTAAGAACTCGCCTATAGGATTAGTTGGCGTGATCTCATCTAAACTATTTAATGGTAAATTCTGACGAGTAATTTCTAATTCGTATTGAAAATAACTATCAATAGTATTCATGGTATTATCTCGATTTACATCTTCTACATCAGGTTGCGTTGTTGCCCCCCTATCGGTATCAGAAAACGCGTCTGGGGAATTTCCCTCGGTACCATTGTATTCTCTGTAACGTTCTAGAACACCGCCTTCGCCATTTAAGAAAAAACGATAATCGTCTCTTGCAGGATCTGGTAAAGTACTAAATGCCGGAAAAGCAGCGGCTTCCTCTGCATTGTTATAACCGTCAAAACCAACGTCTTGATTCGTTCTTTCGTCTCCAGTGGTATCAAACGTGTAAATTAAAGATTGGTTTTGTGGAACTACGGTACCATAATCTGTTGTTGGTAATAATGACGCATTACCATCGGCAGGCAGTCCATTTTCATATTGCTTGCGCCCATCTCTAAGGATGTCTTCGGAAATGCTTCCTAAATTAAAAACTAGTTTTCCCCCTGTATTCGCGGGATTTTCTAAAAACGGATCTTGCAGCCAAAAGTCGATATACTCCACATTTGCTTGCTCAAAATCTGTTGCTGTTATTTCTCTTGTAATCCCAGCCCAAGATTCACTAGGGTTAGTAATCACATCGCCATTGGTATTCGCCTCATCAAAATTATAAGGGCCACGTTCTTCTGGATAATACACCAAATCTAATGTGTTTAATACGGTGGTTTGTCCTTGCGCAATGTCTTGCTGCGGAAATAATTCGTCTATAAAAACACGAGAGGTATACACACTTGAAATGTCGTCGTCACTTATATCGTCTGGTCTTCGGTTACTAAAAAAGGTTTGATCTATGGTGTACCAGTTTAATAAAGCTCTTCCGTAGCCATTGGTAATACCACTAACGTCAAACATATTAGTACCATTAACATTTAACGGCCTACTGGATAGCGTCCAGGGCAATACCGATTTTAAATCAATACCATTTTGAGTCCCTTCAAAATCATCGATATACGACGTTGCCTCGCCATTAAAGTCAGTCCCATTAGGAGAGCCAGGCAATAAATAGGCAAATTCTCCTCGAAAGGAAAAATTTGAAGGTGCATCGGTATCTATATTTGGTAGTTTATTTGCTAAACGCGTTAAAAAGGGAACTTCTGAAGAATAGTTCCCATTTATCCCAAAAATCGTATTGTTGATAGGTTCTTGGTTAAAATCTGCCTTTTGAGTAATTGGTCGTTCTTTTAAATTTAAAAAAGTAGCGCCTATTAAGAAATCTCTGTTAAACTGATGCTCGACATTTAATCCTGTAAAACGCTTTGATTGTTGCCCAAAAATGGAGTTGTTTTCGGTAGATACCTCTATTGGTGTATTTGATGCTCTTAAGGCTTCATCTAAAATTTGAACCCTTCCTAATTGGTAATTTACGGTATAATCTACGCCCTCTACTAAAAGTCTTCCCCCAGCGGTAACTCTTACAGAACCTCGAGGGACATTGAAACCACCTATAGGAATGCCCTCGCCACCTTCAGATTTATAACGGCCTTTTATTTGAAATTTATTTTTTTCGATTTCGTCTAATGCTTGAGTTTTAGTTTGCTTATACATTAAATCATAGACGTACTTTTCTTGGTTTTCATTCAAGTAAACTTCATCATCATAATTAGTAGGCGTTGCAGGATCTACTAAAACATCAAAAAGATAACGTCCAAAGGGTTCTACTTTTGTAAAGACTATTTTTCCATTTTGAGGAATCACCGTAAGGCCAGGTACAAAGTCGAAAAATCCGTCGCCATTAGTTTGCGGATCGTTATTAAAATTTAAACGGTCTAAATTAAACAGTTTTAATAAAGTGGTTTCTTGAATGGGATTGCCATTAAATTCCATTCCAAAACTAGCACCAACTGGCGTGATAAAATTTAAAGGTGTGGATTCGTTATAAAATATATTAAGTTTAAAATCTTCCTGACTTAATTGATAAGCACCAGTATTGTATATGTTTTTCATCATTAAATCCCATACCGGCTGTGAGGTGCTTGTAATACTACTTTTTAATAATTTAAGAATTAATGCATTATTAGAAACGGTAACAACTTCGCCTTCCGAACCCGTATCGACATCGGTAGAGTTTACACCATCATTAGCAAATTCTCCAACTTGAAAGACCTCGCCACCAACCGTATATTGGAATGCAACTGCAAGAACCTCATCATTATTTAATCGCTGGTTTAAAGAAATGTATCCCAATTGCGGGTTTAATGTATATTCCTGTCCTTCGGTTAATTTTCTAGTATTTTCCAGTTTAGCAAAATCGAAACCTTCATTGGCTCCAGGCACTAAAACCCCAGCTTGAACCGTTGCAATATCTCTAACGGCTTCTGTTAATTGAGAACCTGCCATACCAATATTAGTAGGATCTAACTGGTTATTTCCATTATCTGGAAAAGCGCCAGGACCTGAAATAGAGATCACTGCAGGGTTTCCAAATCGATCAGATTCCCCAATATCTTGAAAAGCGACAATATTCCTAACATTCTCTGTACGATTACTTCTATTGGTTACCCAAACTTCTGCTCTAGTAATTTGAATGTTTGTATTTATAAATGGATAGTTAGATAGTGCTTCATCATAGTTTTCTCTAAAATATTGTGCTAGGAAAAAGTGTCTATTCTCGTCGTAATCTCTAATAAAAAAATCAAATTCTTCTAGAGTTCCACCACCTTGAGCAACCACTGTTCGGGTGTCTGATCGCTGTTCGGAAAACACCCCAGTTACAGTTGTTTTACCAAACTTAAGCTGCGTTTTTACCCCAAATAAACTTTGTGCCCCTGTAATAAGTGAGCTATTTAAAGGCATGTTTACATTACCAACTTCTATTTTCTGGATAATATCGTCCTCGGTAGGGGTATATTCTAATTTCACTAGGGTTTGAAAATCAAAAGTAGATTGTGTATCATAGTTTGCTGTAACTTGCAAGCGCGATCCTACTTTTCCTAGTAAACTTAAACTGATACGCTGTTGAAAATCGAAAGAAATATTACTTCTATTTCGAGGTGAAAAAGAAGGGTTATCTTGTTTTGTATACAATAATCCTAAGTCCATTTCAATAGAACCTTGCGGAACAATATTTATAGGCCCTTCGCCAAAGATACTTTCAAAGAAATCAGAATCAACATAAAAATCTGGTAAGAGGTTTTTTTGTTTTTCTTCGCCATCGCCTTTCTTGTCATTAGTGGCATCAATTTTATCTTTGTAATAGGATTTTAAATTCTCTTTTAGAACTAGGTCTTGATACTCTTCAGGCGTTAATATTACAGGATAATTAATATTAAAATCGCCAACACTTTCAGTGTATATATAACGGTCTGAAAATGGGTCGTAACTGTATTTAGATTCTATACTATTAGGGTTAGGCATTTCTAGTTTACCCAAACTAAAAGCTGTATTTGTAGGATCGTCATTGTCTGGATCTTGCCCAAAAACAGTAAAGGAAACTAATAAAAGGATAATTAGTACACTGTATTGGGTAATAGATTTATATACACTAGAAATTTCTGTATCCAAAATTTATTATAAATTTTTTAAAGCTTGTTTAATAATCGTTTCGACCGTAGATTCTGCATTAAGTACAACTATTTTATCTACTACTCGTTCTGCCTGTTTTTTATTATAACCTAAGACTTCTAAAGCAGATAACGCTTCTTCTTTGTTGGTATTGTTTTCGCTTACAGAAACTTCATCAATATCATAAATTTTTAGTATTTTATCTTTTAAATCAATAATTACACGTTGCGCTGTTTTTGCACCAATACCTTTTATAGATTGTATTAATGCCACATCACCAACAGCAATGCCTTCTCGTACTTGTTTGGGCGTTAAAGAAGAAAGCATAGTGCGAGCCGTATTAGTTCCTATTCCACTAACGGAAATAAGAAGTCTAAAAATATCTCGCTCTGCTTTTGAAGAAAAGCCATATAAGCTATGTGCATCTTCCCTAACTTGAAGATGAGTATAAAGTTTTAAATACTCATTGTCTGGAATTTGAGAAAAAGTATGCAATGAGATGTTTAGCAAATAACCTACACCATTACTGTCAATTATAACATCAGTAGGATTCTTTTCTACTAATTTCCCCTGTATATGTGCTATCATTTAAAATTTCATTAACCTATCAAAATTACGTATTTTTTTTGACTATAAACTTCAAAAAACTATCCAATTGACAAACAGTCATTTAACTTTTTTAATTCTTTATTATACCGTATAAAATTTACTGGAAACTCCTTTATCCTTTCCTTTTTTATCTTTCTCTTTTTGCTGTGCATCTATAACCGCAATAGCGGTCATGTTTACAATTTCATCTACACTTGCATCTAACTGAAGAATATGTACTGGTTTTCTCATTCCCATCATAATTGGCCCTATGGAGTCTACTTTATTTAATTCTTTCAATAATTTATAGGTAATGTTTGCCGATTCTAAATTTGGAAAAATAAGTGTGTTTACTTTTCGTCCTACTAATTTAGAAAACGGAAATTTATCTTTAAGCATACTGCCATTCAATGCAAAATCGACTTGTAACTCCCCATCTACTATAAGTTCCGGGTGCCTGTTATGTAAATATTCTACGGCTTCACTCACCTTGGTCGCCTGACTGTTTTTAGAAGACCCAAAATTAGAATACGAAGTCATCGCTATTACCGGAGTTAAACCTAATAGCTGAACCGTTTCTGAAGTCATTTGAGCAATCTTAGCCAAATCGTTTGCATTGGGATTAATATTAATTGAGGTGTCACTTAAAAATAACGGTCCGCGTTCTGTAATCATTAAATTAGTGGTCGCCGCACGCTTAGCATCTGGCGCTAAGCCTATGAGTTCTAACATGGGTTTTAACACTACAGGATAACTTCTAGAATACCCCGAAATTAATGCATCTGCATCGCCTTCATTTACCATCATTGCCGCAAAATAATTGCGTTCTCTCATTAATTTTTTTGCAGAAAATAGTCTCACGCCTTTGCGCTCTCGCTGTTTCCAATATTCTTTAGCATAAGTATTTCTTTGTTGTTCTTGCTCGTCTGTTTTAGGGTCTATAATCGACACATTTGCCTCAAATCCTATTTCCTTTTTCAAGCGTCTAATAACAGCTTTATCGCCAAGTAAAACAGGTGTTGCAATGCCTTCTTCATAAACAATTTGTGCTGCTTTTAGCACGTTTAATTGATCGGCTTCTGCAAAGACCACTTTTTTGGGGTTAATTCGTGCTCTATCATGTAACAAACGAACAATTTTACTATCTGGACCTAAACGTTCTAAAAGTGAATCTTCATAACGCTGCCAATCGTCTATAGGTGCTTTAGCAACGCCACTTTCTATGGCCGCTTTTGCTACAGCGGGTGGTACTACTGCGATTAAACGAGGATCGAAAGGTTTTGGAATAATGTACTCTTTCCCAAAAGTTAATCGTGTTTCTCCGTATGCAATATTTACTTGTTCTGGCACCGATTCTTTAGCTAAATTGGCTAAGGCTTTCACTGCAGCAATTTTCATGGCTTCATTTATGGCCGTTGCTCTTACATCTATTGCACCGCGAAAAATAAATGGAAATCCTAACACATTGTTTACTTGGTTGGGATGATCGCTCCTTCCTGTGGCCATAATAATATCGTCTCGAGTGGCTACTGCAAGATCGTAACCAATTTCAGGTTTTGGATTTGCCATAGCAAAAACAATGGGATTCACAGCCATTGTTTTAAGCATTTCTGGTGTTAAAATATCTGAAGTTGATAATCCAATAAACACATCGGCGTCCATCATTGCTTCATCTATGGTATTTATTTTGCGATGGGTAGCAAATTCGGCTTTTTGTGAGCTTAAGTTTTTTCGATCATTTCTAATGACGCCTTTGCTGTCGAGCATCACAATATTTTCTCTTTTAGCGCCAAAAGTAATGTATAACCGTGTACATGAAATTGCTGCAGCCCCTGCGCCACTTATCACAATGGTCACATCCTCTATTTTTTTTTCTGAAAGCTCTATCGCATTTAATAATGCTGCTGCAGAAATTATAGCAGTCCCGTGTTGGTCGTCATGCATTACAGGAATGTCTAATTCTTCCTTAAGCCGCTTTTCTATTTCAAATGCTTCTGGGGCTTTAATGTCTTCCAAATTTATCCCACCAAATGTTGGTGCTATCATTTTAACCGTTTGGATGAATTCTTCCACATTTTCGGTATCTACTTCAATATCAAAAACATCTATATCTGCAAAAATCTTAAACAATAGCCCTTTCCCTTCCATCACAGGCTTTGAAGCTTCTGGACCAATATTTCCTAAACCTAAAACAGCTGTTCCATTAGAAATTACAGCCACTAGATTTCCTTTAGCTGTATATTTATAGCTATTGTTTTTATCTTTCTCTATTTCTAAACAAGGCTCTGCTACGCCTGGAGAATACGCTAGTGATAAATCGCGCTGAGTGGCGTATTTTTTTGTTGGAACTATTTTTATTTTTCCTGGTGTTGGCTTAGCATGATATCGTAACGCATCTTCTCTTTGCTTACTTTCTTTACCCATTCTTAATTTTGAAATTAGAGTGAATTACAAATGTAATAATACTCCCTTGAATACTGTATTATTTTAAGAATTTATACTGTAGCTTTTGACCCTTCACCATTTTTAAAATTAATATTTCACTCTTCATATTAGTCTTTTTGCATTGTGGTAATGAGATAATGAGATTTTGCAAATCAAAAAAAACATGCCACCATAAATTTATGCCTCACTCCACAATTTTATATTCAAAATAATCCATTTTATCCCCAACATCTAAACCCCATTTTTCAGATAAGCCTGCGTTTATTTCTAAAACAAATTGCGCCATGGCATTCGATGGTAACGAGGTTTCATCTAATGGCTTTGCATTTTCTTGAAAACTAACAATGGTTTTATTATGGTCTAAAAAAATTAAATCTAAAGGAATTCGCGTATTTTTCATATAGAAAGAACGCTGTGTTACTTCCTTAAAAACAAAGAGCATGCCTTGATTTTCTTTCATACTATTGCGATACATTAATCCCGTTTGAATGTCATATTCAGATTTAGCAATTTCTATATCAAGCTTAGTAATTAAACTATCATTCGTCCCTTTGTATAGGGTGAGCTCGCCTTCTTTTTGAAAAGTAATTTCCGTAGGTTTAACTGTAACGGGGGCGTTGTCTTTACAGCTTGTTGAAAACATAAGGAGTACGACGATAATCCCTATTCTAATAGTATTACGAAAAAACATGTTATTCTACTTTGGTTTTAGGTTGGTACATGAACATAAAATAGAGCCCTACAATAATAAACGGAATACTTAGTAACTGCCCTGTATTCATAAAAGAAACATAGTCTTCTCGCCCTTCTACTTGTGCTTCTTTTACAAACTCAACAAAGAACCGTACCGTCCAAAGTAGTACTAAAAAGAGACCAAATAAAAACCCCGTTTGATCTGCTTTTTTTGTTTTTGTATACACATACCATAGAATAAGAAAAACAAAAATATAACAAAAGGCTTCATAGAGTTGCGCTGGATGCCGTATGGGTACTTTTTCGAGCAGTTCACTAAATTGAGGATTATCGGTTAGGGCTGCATAGGCTTTTTTATAGTTTTTTATTCCTGTTAACCTTATCGCTTCATTTTTGCTGTAAAATTCTTGCACAAAACGAACACCAAAGGATGAATCTGTTATTTTTCCTATAATTTCAGAATTAATAAAATTTCCTATACGAATAAAAACCGCACCAGAAGCCACAGGAATAACCACACGGTCTAAAATCCACATTACCGATTTATAGTTGTATTTTTTTCTGTATAAATACATACTAACAATAATGCCAATTGCGGCCCCGTGACTCGCTAAACCCTGAAAGCCTGTAAATTCAAATTCTGGTTTAAAACGAAAAGGTAAAAAGATGCTGAAAAAATCTTGAGTTATTAATTCTGCTTGGTAAAAAATAACGTGCCCCAAACGTGCCCCTAACATTGTCGCTAAAACAGTATAGATAAATAACGGATCTAGATACTCAATATTTATTTTGTCTTTAATAAAAATACGTTTCATGATGTTCCATCCTAAAACAAAGGCGGTGACCCACATTAAGCTGTAAAAATGGATCTTAAAGTTTCCATAAATATCGATGCCTGTTATAGGATTCCAATCAAACTGAAGTAAGTACATATAAATAAACGATTTCGACTGTAAATATAGTATTATACTTAAATATAACCTTTGTATTTAGATAGATTTAATAGTTTTTCCAAACGGTAGTTCGTTTGTAGTTGTTAGCAGTTAATTACATGTTCCGTTTTTTAACTGGCCTTGTTTTTTTAGGTGTCAGGCTATTAAACTCCTAACTCCTAACTCGTAACTCTTAGCTTAGAACTACTGCCTTTCTTTTCTTTCAGGCACAGGATCAAACCCTTTGCCACCCCATGGATGACAGCTAAACACGCGTTTAATTGCTAATATGCCGCCTTTATAAGGCCCGTGTTTTTCAAGTGCTTCTTTTGTATAATGTGAGCAAGTAGGTTGGTACCGACAAGTTGCAGGCGTAAAAGGTGATATAAAATTCTGATAGAATTTTATAAGCAATAATAAAGGGGCGATTAAAATTCGTTTCATGATCAAAATTCTTTAGACATGCACCATTTTAATAAAGGAACTAAGTCGTAGAAAAAGAAGTCCCTTCTTTACCGTCTTTTAATTGAATGCCTATTTCTGCCAACTCATCACGAATTTTATCACTTAAAGCAAAATCTTTATTTGCTCTCGCTTCTTGACGTAGTTTTATAAGCAATTCAACAGCTCCCGATAGTTTATTGGTTCCAGAATCGACTTTTTTAGCAGCATCTTTTAGGCCTAATACATCAAAAACAAAAGTATGTATCGTGCTTTTAAAGACTTCGAAATCTTTAGCAGAAATCGTCGCATTCCCTTCTTTAATTTGATTTATGTATTTAACGGCTTCAAATAAATTGGCAATCAAGATTGGAGAATTAAAGTCGTCATTCATCGCATCATAACACTTCTGTTTCCATTCTAACACATTAAAAGAGGTCGTTTCTGCTAATTGAAGGCTATCTAATTCTTTAACCGCATCCATTAAACGGTTAAATCCTTTTTCACTGGCTAATAACCCATTGTTTGTAAAATCTAAAATACTTCTGTAATGCGCTTGTAACATAAAGAAGCGCGCCACACTTGGCGAAAACGATTTGGTAATGTGCTTGTTATCTCCTGTAAAAATCTCGGTGGGTAAAATAAAATTTCCTGTAGATTTCGCCATTTTCTTTCCATTCATAATCAGCATATTGGCATGCATCCAAAAATTTACAGGCGTTTTTCCTTTGGCCGCTTCATTTTGGGCGATTTCACATTCATGATGAGGGAATTTTAAATCCATTCCGCCACCATGGATGTCGAAATGATCGCCTAAATATTTAGTACTCATCGCCGTGCACTCTAAATGCCAGCCAGGGAAACCGTCGCTCCATGGTGAAGGCCAACGCATAATATGTTGCGGTTCTGCCTTCTTCCAAAGCGCAAAATCTTGCGGATTTTTCTTATCGCTTTGCCCATCTAGCTCCCGGGTATTATGAATTAAATCCTCTAATTTTCGCTTGCTTAAAACCCCATAATTATTGGTTTTATCAAATTTATGAACATCAAAATAAACAGAACCATTCACCTCGTAAGCAAATCCGTTTTCAAGAATCGTTTTAATGAGTTCAATTTGTTCAATAATATGGCCTGTAGCCGTTGGTTCTATGCTTGGTGGTAAAAAGTTAAAGGTGTTTAGTATGTTATGAAAATCGACCGTGTAGCGTTGTACCACTTCCATAGGTTCAATTTCTTCTAAACGCGCTTTTTTAGCAATACGGTCTTCGCCTACGTCTGCATCATTTTCAAGATGTCCAGCATCGGTAATATTTCTAACATAGCGCACTTTGTAACCAAGATGTTTTAAGTAACGATAAATCGTATCGAAAGACATAAAGGTTCTCACATTCCCCAGATGCACATTACTGTACACTGTGGGACCACATACATACATACCAACATAGCCTTCAATAATCGATTTGAAGGTTTCTTTTTGTCCGGATAGGGAATTGTATATTTTTATTTCTTGTTCTTGAAATAACTTCATTACCGCAATAATTGTTGGTTAAAACTGTGTTTCTAATTTAATATAATCTAAGAGTTCTCTGCGTGTTTCTTTGTCTTTGAATTGCCCACCAAACTCTGAGGTCACGGTACTACTTTCTATATCTTTAATGCCTCTAGAGTTTACACACAAATGTTTCGCATCTATAATACAAGCCACATCTTTGGTGTTTAAAACCGATTGCAGTTCTTTAACAATTTGAATGGTTAAACGCTCTTGTACTTGAGGTCTTTTTGCATAATAATCTACAATTCTATTCATTTTAGAAAGCCCAACTACCGTCCCATTAGAAATGTAGGCCACATGCGCTTTTCCTACAATAGGTAATAAATGATGTTCGCAAGTAGAATACACGGTAATGTTTTTTTCTACCAACATTTCGCCGTATTTGTACTTATTATCGAAGGTAGACGCTTTAGGTTTTTTATCGGGATTTAAGCCTCCAAACAGTTCTTTAACAAACATTTTTGCAACACGATTGGGAGTTCCTTTAAGACTGTCATCATCTAAATCTAGCCCAAGTGTTTCCATAATATGGTTTATATCTTTCTTTATTAGTGCTATTTTTTCATTATCAGAAAGCTTAAAAGCATCGGCTCGTAGGGGCGTATGTGTAGATGTTCCTATATGGTTTTCTCCTAAAGCATCAAAATCTTTAGCCGTTGTATCCATTTTCATTTATAAGAGGTGAAATTTAGGGCATAAAGATACGTAATTCCCTGTTCTTTTGTTACGTTTTATCTGTTAGAATAACTAATTAACGTTTTTAGTAGCATTTGGTTAAATTTTTTATTACTTTATATGATTAAAAAGATAAATATGACCCTGAAACTTTTTTTTACATATCTCTTTATTCTGTTTTTTCCTTTTTTGAGTATTTCGCAAACCATTAAAAAACAGCCAATCCCTCTAGTTAATTATACCGAAAATGTAAATAAACCTTTTTCACCTCGGGAAATTAATATGTTAAAAGAGGTGTATAAAGATGATTTTGATCGTTATGTTATGAATAATCCCAATTTGGCAAGGGCGTTAAAACATTTATTAAGAAATAGAATAGTAATTAAAGAACTACCTGAATACAAAAAGATAGAAAAATACAAAAACCTACCAACGATATCATTAAATAATGAAGATCGCCATTTAAAAAAAGGGTCTTTTTTCAATACAAACTTATTTAATCCGTTAAAGTATAAGATTCCTTTTTTTTCTAGAAAAATACAATTATTTAAAATTGAAAACACCAATTATTACATAACCATTAAACCACAACACGGATGATTTAAGAATTACCATGAAGCACTTTTTAATTTTCATATTCGTTATTTTTTCAAACCTTCTTTTTTCTCAAGATTTAAAGATGCAAAATGGAACGGTTACGAGGTGCTCTGGAATATTTACAGATTCTGGCGGCAGTACTGCTAATTATGGTTTAAAAGAAGACCTAGTCCTAACCATTTGCCCAGACACGCCAGGCGATAAAGTCATGTTAGAGTTTACAGCTTTTAGCACTCGTGTTTTTTTAGATTTTATGCAAATTTTTAATGGCACGACCGTTAACGATCCTATATTTGGATTGTTTTCGGGGAGTACAGATGCCATTCCAGATCTGGTTAGTGCTACAGATGCAAACCCTTCTGGTTGTTTAACGATTCGGTTTAAATCTGGCGCTTCAATAACGGCCTCGGGATGGAAGGCTAATATTTTTTGTGGCACGCCTTGCCAAGACATTACGGCGCAGATAGATAATACTTTACCAGCACCAGATACCAATGGGTTAATAAGAGTTTGCCCTAATGAAAATATTACTCTTGAAGGTAGCGGTATTTTTTCTAAAGATGCTGCTGGCGCAAAATACGAATGGGATTTAGGAAATGGAAATAAAATCGCTGGCCAAACTGCTACATTTTCTTATCCTAATCCCGGAGTGTATCGTGCTAGTTTTAGTGTTAGAGATACAAATACTACAGGTAACCCTTTGGGATGTAGAAGTACTAATTTAGCAAGTCAAGTCATTCAAGTAAGTACTGCACCTGATTTTACAGGTACTTCCGCTGCAAATGCTTCAATATGTTTTGGAGACAGTACTACAATTAGTGGTGTTGTTAACACCGTAAGCTTTAATCCAGATTGCACTCCTCCTGTGGCAGGATTAACCCCGTTACCAGATGGCACAGGAATTAGCTATGAATCTTCCACACTCGTAAACTGCTACGAATCAAATTTAAGATTAACCAACGTTAATCAGATTGTCGAGGTTTGTATGGACATTGAACATTCCTTTACAGGAGATTTAGACATCTTTATTATTAGCCCTAATGGGCAAATGGTACATTTGTTTGAGCCAGCCGGTCAAGAAACCTATCTTGGTGCAGCTAATGGAAATGACGATGGGGTTCCTGGTATTGGTGCAAAATATTGTTTTTCAATGAATGCAACCACCTTATTACGAGATGCCCCCATAATTCAAGCTGGGATTAATCCTGAGAACGATTCCTACAGTGCTGGCACTTATTTACCAATAGGTAATTTTAGCAGTTTAATAGGCAGCCCTTTAAATGGAGAATGGACCCTGCGTATTACTGATAATTTAAAAGACGATGATGGAACAATCTTTTCTTGGAATTTAAAGTTTAATTCTGACGTATTACCCTCTGAGCTAGCTTTTAAACCCACAATAACTTCTGAAGCCTGGGATGCGGACCCCACTATTACTAATACGGTAGGAAATAAAATAACTGTTACTCCTCCTGCCTCAGGTAATTACTGCTATACGTATCGTGCCATAGATGATTTTGGATGCGAATACACCAAAGAAGTATGTGTTGATGTTTTACCAGAAATTATTACAGCCACGCCTATAAATTTATCGGTATGCAATGGCGGCGGTGCACCCTACATTTTTGATTTAACTAAAAACACCTCCGTTGTAATCGCCTCTGCTCCAAATGCTGCCAATTTAAATGTTACTTACTATGAAAGTTTAGCTAATGCCGTAACAGAAACTAACGCCATACCAAATCCTAGAAATTATAGCGGTACAGCTGGCCAAAAAATATTTATTAGAGTGGAGTACTTAAATTCTAATTGTTACAAAACTGAATCTTTTACCTTAAATTTAACGTCTAAACCATTTATAAATGCGGTCCCAAATATAGAAGTTTGTGACGATCTTTCTAACGACGGTGTTGGTGAACTTTTTGATTTAGAGACTCAAATAGATGCAATTATAGGTACCCAACCTAAAAATGATCTTTTGGTAACGTTCTACAAATCCCTTAACGACGCCACTAATAAAGTAAATGCTCTAGCCAGTCCATATACCAACACCATAAATAATGAGCCAATTTTTGTGAGAATAGATTTAAATTCTGTAGAAAGTTGTTTCGTAGTCCACCCTACAGCTTTATTTAATCTTAGGGTTAACCCTAGAGATGATTCGTCCTTTATAACCTCTTCCGATTGCGATGGCGGTACCGTCACCATAACAGGAAAAACAGGGGGTGTGTTTTCATTTAACCCCTTACCAACAGATAATGCCCTTATAGACCCTGTAACAGGCACAGTAACAGGTGGCACATTAGGCACTACTTATTTCATAGATTATACGACTAATGGCATATGCCCTACTACAACTAACCAGCCTTTAACCGCTGCCTCACCGCTTGATTTGTCATTTACCGTACAACCAACATGCGATGGCGGGATTCCTATTCTCACAGGAGATACTGGTGGCGTATTTTCATTTAACCCCTTACCCAATGATGGTGCTATTATAGACCCCGTAACAGGGGTGGTTACCAATGGAAATTTGGGAACAACCTATACCATACAATACGAAATTGCCTTGCCTTGTTTGGCGATAGAAACGCGAGATGTTACCGTAATACCGCTACCAACAGTAATCGTACCAACACCACTTGTTGTTTGCGACGAAGACTCACCTGGTGCATTTGCTTTCTTCGATTTAACCTTAAAAGATAACGAATTAAGTGAAGGTAATCCCAGACACATAGTAAGTTATCATGATACTCCCGATGATGCTGCCAATGGTGTAAATCCATTAATAAGCCCTTATTTTTCTGGATCAAGAACCGTTTATGTTAGAGTACAAGATCTGGGCGTGATTTGCTTTATAACTACGGCATTAGATTTAATAGTAGAGCCTTTACCTACAGTTACTACAATGCCTTTTATCGTTTGTGATGACAATATGGAGTTTGATGGCGACCCTACAAATGATGCCATAGCCTTTAATCTTGAAAGCCAAAACGCAACTGTTCTTAATGGTCAAAATCCTATAAATTATAATGTTAGCTACTATCTAAATCAAGAAGATGCCGACTTAAGAATCAATGCATTACCCTCACCATATGTAAATAGAATAAACCCGCAAACTATTGTTGTTAGGGTAGATAACGATACAATGATAGATGATGGCACAGGAACCACGGTCGATAGTTCTATTTGTTATGAAACCGATGAAATGGTATTAGAAGTTAATCCTATGCCTAGTTTTAATTTATTAGATGAATACACCTTGTGTATTAATACAGACGGCACCGAGGTGATTCCCGCTCCAATAATTGACACCCAATTAAATGTTGCCAATTATACCTTTGAATGGTTTTTAAATGGTGTCGTTATTCCTGGCGAAGTAAACAGTAGTATTAGCCCTCTTCAAGGCGGGACTTATAGCGTTACTGTAACCGATAATGCAACTGGTTGTAGTACCATAGTAGGCGACCCTAATACGGTAACTTTAGTAAATGAAAGCACAAGGCCAATACTCACTGCGAGTCAAGTCACTCTAGCCTTTGTAGAGAATAATACTATTTTGGCAAGGGCTACCCCAGCTACAGCAGGATTAAATAATGATATTACTGCTTATGAATTTAGTTTAGACGGTGGAAACTGGGTACATAATACTCCAAATGATGGCACTTACTCCTTTGAAAATGTTAGTGCTGGCGAACATGTTATTGAAGCCAGAGACATTAACGGTTGCGGGATCACCAGTGTTACAGTAATTGTATTAGACTACCCATTATATTTTACGCCCAACGGAGATGGTTTTCATGATACTTGGAATATTATAGGTCTAAGCAATCAACCCGATGCCAGAGTATTTATTTTCAATCGTTATGGCAAACTTCTTAAGCAAATTAGCCCTACAGGATTAGGTTGGGATGGCAAATACAATGGCGAATTAATGCCTACCAATGATTATTGGTTTACCTTAGAGTATACCGAACCAAATACAAACGTAAAAAGTGAGTTTAAAGCTCATTTTACATTAAAACGCTAGCTTATCTATTACTTATTTGTGCGTTGTTATTGACAAAAAAAAATCGAATTAAATGGGTAAAGCAACAAATGAGATGGTTCATAAATCATATGAAATCGGAAAAAAAATTCACCAAAAAACAAATATCAAGAATAGATGGATTAAAAGTGTTGACTGATTTAGGAATGAAAAAATAGTTGAGCTAATTATTAGGCCTATAATTACATTTATTTTGTAACAGGAGAATTATTTACTGGAACAAATACAGTTAAACCAATTGTAAAATAGCACTTAAAATTTATAAAGAAAAAAGGTAGCGTTTAAGGCAAAAAAACGCAGGTACGGTCTTCGTAGATCGAAGCTTAACACAAAAATCTAAGTTTTTTCTATGAATGTTTGTGTTATTTATTTTGATATAGACAGTGCGGGACTTCTTGAAATTTACAGCAATACCGCGGGAGAGAAAAATAATAAAGGTTTGGGTTTCTGCTCTTTATAAGGGAAAGGAAAGACGAGATGAATTCTAAATTAAATATAAAAGGGAATGCGTTTTAAACGCATTCCCTTTTTGTATAATAATTTAAAGACTATTAGTTCTTAATAATTCTTTTTGTTGCAAGGCGATTACCATTGTTTATCGTTACAAAATAAGCACCTGAAGAAAACTTACTAATATCTAAACTAATTCTATTAGCATTAATAGTATTAGTAGAAGTTTCATTGGTTAACACTCTTCCCATAACATCATAAACAGATATTGTAGCATTTTCAATAGAGATCGCACTATCTATCGTTACCGTACCATTAGTTGGATTAGGAAAGATAGTAATACCATTATTGAATTCATTATCGTCTGTTGATAATATGACGTCGCTCTCAATAACAAAGTCATCAATAATAACACCTTCTTGTGTTACCGCAGGGTCAGACAAAAATGTAAACCTAAACAACATACTTGTTTCAGCAGAACCAGTACTATCAAAATCATTTAAGGGGTAGCTGTAGTTTTTCATAGAAGAAGCATTAGTTCCTCCAGAACTGTGTGAACTTGCTAATTCTCCTTCACCTGTCCACTGAGCACCTACACAATTTTGACAATCCGCATTATTTGGTGTACGATCACTGTTATACCAATCGGTATCATCTGCTGTTCCTAAAATTGTCCAGTTTTTATTGTCAGTAGAATATTCTACAAACATAATATCAAAATTGTTTTCTAAATCAAATGCCATTTTAAATTTAAGCATTGTGTTTTCCGAATTAGATAAATCATAACATTGCGAGACTAAGTGAGCCGTTTTTTGGTTTCCATGTGCTCCTCCAAGGTTAGTACCATATACTTGAGACCCCGCAACAGCAGCACTTAATAATGCACCTGCAGCAGCTCCTCTTTCCCAGGTAGTAACATCATTAGTAATTAACTCATCTGCAGCCGTTTCAAAAGTATTAACCTCGTTTTGAACTCCAGAATCGTTAGCTGAAACTGTAAATGTTTTTGTAGCAGGTGGGTTTACAATATTAAAAACTACACTTCGCGTCCCTCTTGATAAGGTACCTAAATTTAAAGTTAATGTTCCTGTACTACATGCAGCAATATTTCCTGAGAAAGTTTCATTAACAGTAGGACCGCCGTCTATACTATAATTGTAATCGAACGAGGTAATATCAGCACCAGAAAAATTTGTAATTTTTAGCTCAGGCATTTCTGTTCCACAGGAGTCAGCGTTTTTAGCTACTGTAATAATTGTATCAGGTATATCAAAGGCCTCTGTACCATCAGCTCTTGAATCTGCATTTCCTTGATCGGCACTTGCACCAAGCCCTCTTTTAGCAAAGACTTCCCATATTAAACATTGGTCGTCACCTCCTGTCATAGCAAGATCTGCAGCTAGAATTGCATCTCTAGAATCAACGAAGCCAGAACCACAAGGTTGTAATTTTAAACCATCTAAAACGATTTGCATCACTCTATTATTACCACCTGTTCCGTTATATAAGTCGGGAGACCAACCATACTTTTCTACATAAGCCCATGTTAAATCCCAAAGTATTGTACCCCATACAGAACCTACACCATGAGGAACTGCTTGAGTTTTTATATCATCATATGTAAAGGGATTAATAGAAAAATCTGTAGAATAAGGAAACCTTCTTATTCCATTTCCTGTTGGTGCTTGGTTTAAAGCATAAGTACCAATACCTCTTCTATCTTCTGCAGCATCACCAGGCTCCATCGTAATCATTAATCCAAACCAGTCAGACCATCCTTCTCCTTGTTGTTCCTGCACTCTTAAGCATCCAGAATTAGCAGGTCCCCCTCCTAAACGAATAGATATCCCATGACCATACTCGTGCGCTACGATTCCATTATCTAAATCGCCATCTCTATCTGGGTTTGGTCTATTCCATAAAAACATTTGCATTCTTCCACTACCACCATCTGGAGGTGTACCAAAATTAGCGTTATTAAAACCAGAACCATCTTGAGCATCGGCTATAACGAAATCATTACCTACGCCTCCTTTTCCATAATTATTCTGTTGAAAGTTACCACTTGCTTCATCAAAACCATAAGCATACCATACATCGTGCATCATGTTGTTTCCATAAAATAGATTGGTTACAGCACCACTTACATATTCAGAAGGTTCTTTGGTTAAATCTATAGGGAAATCGAAAGTTAAATTCGCACCGCCATCTGGGGCAAATCCAAAACCATTATTACCGTTTGCATCTTCTTGTGCATACACATTATTACCTCTTGTAATTGTAAATTCTGCACCTGCACGTCCATTAGTGTCATGCCATCCAAAAGGTGAAGCCTCAACATTTGCTGGCTCATTTACTAATCCAAGATTACCATGAGAAGGGCTTTCTTTAGGAAGGTCGTAAACTCTGTACGAAGAACCGTCTACCATCATAGTCGCATTTGTTTTGAACAAATCAAAATTTGTAGAAGCAGTTTCTTTTACTTTATTTTCGTTTACTGGAGATACTTCTTCATCATGATCATGGTCTACAGGTCCAAAATTACAGGTAAGAACGTAATTGTATTGGTCTATTACACTACCATCTGCAGCATCAACTCTTACACTCCACATGTCTTTGTTATCGAGCGTATAAATTTCTAAATCCCATGACAATCTTAAATCACCATTCGCAAGTGGCGTGTATACCAAATTCACAGGGATTTCTTTCTGGGAAATGTTTCCACTAGAATAGACAAAATTGTTTTTGTTTTTGTTTAACATTCTTAAACCGCTCGTACGACCCAATTGAAAATGATTTGCTGTATTTTCAATAGCCTGTTGCGCAGTTATAGCAGGTGTTACTGTATTTATTCTTTTTGAAATATTAGGTTTAAATACATTACCAACATAAAATATCTCATTATTCTTGATAGCAAAACTAGATATCGCGTTGTATATTTTCACACCCTTATAGGTTTGCTGAACGTATATGTGCGTAATACCAGATGATTTAGAATAGTATTCATCACTAATGATCAAATTTTCAAGATCTTCTTTTAAAAGATCGCCTTGGTTTTCATTTAAATACTGCTTTACCTTACTGGCATGAATCGATTTGCTTAACGAATTTTCAGTAAATTTTGGCGTTTTTTGCGAAAACACATACCTCGGAGAGATAAGTAACAATGCCATCACAAAAACTAATTTTAATAGTTTTTTCATAGTCTTTATATTATTTTTATTTATTGAGAGTGTTTTATGAACTTACAAAAATAGACTTTTTCACATATTAAAAAAAAAGACTTTCTTATATTGAGCAAACACTATTAATTTAATTATCAATAATTTAAATCATATCTTGATTAATTCCTAATTATAAGTACAAATAAATGAATATTGACATGTATTTTAACTTAAAATTAGTATAATTCGTAAATATCATCTTAATTAAAAAAAAATTGAATAATTAGCGTATTATGCCAAAATCTCATGCGTTCCAACTCGTTTTAGGTCTCTTTTTACTCAAAAAAAGCATAAATATTCTTAATTTGTACAACTTATCTCATTCTTGTTGGCTTATTAATTTCGCTTTTTTAGCAAAGCAGCATTATGAATCTGATAATTAAAAAGTGTTTAAAATAGCGTTTTTTCATATACCACTCGAGTTTTGATCTTATCATTGTTTATTTTTTTAAATGGCTCATTTTTTTGTAATTTTGCTAGGCAAAAATTAAAATAAAAAACACCTTAAATTATATTCTATGGCATTCGATATCGATATGATAAAAAAGGTTTACAACAAAATGACGGAGCGTGTAGATATGGCGCGAAAAATTGTAGGTAAACCATTAACCCTTTCAGAGAAAATTTTATACAATCATCTTTGGGATGGGAAAGCGACAAAATCATTTACAAGGGGTAAAGATTATGTCGATTTTGCTCCAGACCGTATCGCATGTCAAGACGCCACTGCACAAATGGCCTTGTTACAATTTATGCAGGCTGGAAAAAATAAAGTTGCAGTGCCTACAACAGTTCATTGCGATCATTTAATTCAAGCAAAAGAAGGAGCAACTGCCGATTTAAAAAATGCAAATGATGTAAGCAGCGAGGTATTTAATTTTCTAGAATCGGTATCCAATAAATATGGTATTGGTTTTTGGAAACCAGGCGCAGGTATTATTCATCAGGTGGTGTTAGAAAATTACGCCTTTCCAGGAGGAATGATGATTGGGACCGATTCTCATACTGTAAATGCTGGTGGCCTAGGAATGGTTGCTATTGGAGTTGGAGGAGCAGACGCAGTAGACGTTATGGCTGGCATGCCTTGGGAACTGAGATTCCCTAAACTAATTGGAGTAAAACTAACCGGTAAATTATCGGGTTGGACTGCGCCAAAAGATGTGATTTTAAAAGTCGCAGGAATTATTTCTGCAAAGGGCGGTACTGGAGCCATTGTAGAATATTTTGGCGAAGGTGCTAAAGCCATGTCTTGTACTGGAAAAGGAACCATATGTAATATGGGTGCCGAAATTGGAGCAACAACCTCTACATTTGGTTACGATGAATCGATGGAGCGTTATTTACGTGCTACTGAAAGAGCTGATGTGGCTGATGCCGCCAATAAAGTAAAAGACTATTTAACAGCTGATTACGAAGTATATGCTAATCCTGAGGTGTATTTTGATCAAGTTATAGAAATTAACCTCTCTGAACTAGGCCCGCTATTAAACGGTCCATTTACTCCAGATTTATCTACCGAAGTTGGCAACTCGATGACTGAAAAAGCGAAAGCCAACGATTGGCCGATTAATGTTGAATGGGGTTTAATAGGCTCATGCACAAACTCTTCGTACGAAGATTTATCTCGTGCTTCATCTATAGCCCAACAAGCCTTGGATAAAGGCATTAAAATGAAAGCCGAATTAGGAATTAATCCAGGTTCAGAAAAAGTACGTTACACTGCAGATAGGGACGGTATTCTTGGAATATTTGAAAGGTTGGATGCTAAAATATTCACTAATGCCTGTGGCCCTTGTATTGGGCAGTGGGCTCGTTATAGTGATCCTAAAAATGCACCAAAAAACAGCATCGTACACTCTTTCAATAGAAACTTTGCAAAGCGAGCAGATGGCAATCCAAACACACATGCCTTTGTGGCTTCTCCAGAGCTAACCGCCGCGATAGCAATATCTGGACGGTTAGACTTTAACCCATTAATAGACAAGCTACTAAATGAAGATGGACAAGAAGTTATGTTTGATGAACCCACAGGATGGGAGTTACCGCCTAACGGATTTGATGTTAAAGATAATGGGTATTTAGAGCCAGTTAAAGACGGTAGCGGTGTAAATGTAGTCGTGAGTCCTACATCGGAAAGATTACAACTATTAACACCTTTCGAACCCATAGGAAATGAAATAAAAGGAGCAAAATTACTAATAAAAGCTTTTGGAAAATGTACCACAGATCATATCTCCATGGCGGGACCTTGGTTACGTTTTAGAGGCCATTTAGATAATATTTCTAATAACTGTTTAATTGGTGCTGTAAATGCGTTTGGTAAAAAAACAAATTTTGTTAAAAACCAATTAACTGGTGAGTTTGGAGGCGTTCCTGATACCGCAAGAGCTTACAAGGCTGCAGGTGTAAAAACGATAGTTGTGGGTGACCATAACTATGGTGAAGGCTCTTCTAGAGAACATGCCGCTATGGAGCCAAGGCATTTAGGAGTAGTCGCAGTTATTGTGAAATCGTTTGCGCGTATTCATGAAACAAATTTAAAAAAGCAAGGCCTATTAGGATTAACCTTTTCTAATGAAACTGATTATGATTTAATTCAAGAAGATGACACTTTTAACTTTTTAGATTTAAATGAATTTGCTCCAGAAAAACCGCTTACAATTGAAGTGGTACACTCAAATGGAGAGAAAGCGCTCATAAAAGTAAATCACACCTACAATCAGTCTCAAATCGATTGGTTTAATGAAGGCTCAGCTTTAAACCTTATCAAAAAAGAGAATGCTGTTTAATTTAAAATTAATTGTTTTTAAAAAAAAAGCTTCTAAAATACACAATCTAAAGCGCTTACATTCGTTCTATTAAATACAATTATAAATACTAAAAACCAATTATTAAAAAAAACAAACAATGAAAAAATTAAATTTACTGACTTTAGCACTCGTAACACTCCTTTTTATAAGCTGCTCAAATGATGATGATGGTGGTGAGGATCCAATACCTCCTCCCCCAACTGCTGTTTTAAAAGTAACCCTTAATGGCACAGAGCCTTTAGACATGGCTTATGTTTATGAAGGATGGATAATGGTAAACGGCAATCCTGTTTCTACGGGAAGATTCAACACAACCGCTGCCACAACAACAATGGATTTCACCGTTTTAGAATCTGATTTAAATGCTGCCACTGCTTTCATTTTATCGATTGAATTGGCCCAAGGGGATGACCCAGAACCTTCTGACACAAAAATACTTAGTGGAAATTTTGTAGCTGGAGCTGCTTCTCTTAGTATTGGTGATGTATTAGGTAATTTTGCTGATACAGCTAATCCTTTCTCAGGATCATTTTTAAATAAAACACCATCAGACAATACTGGTGGAGTCGATAATAATAATGATCAGAACGGCGTTTGGTTTATTCAAAACCCTACAACACCTGGATTAATTAATTTACCAACTTTAGCCGCTGGTTGGAAATATGAAGGTTGGGTAGATTTTGATGGTACACCTCTTACTACAGGCAAATTTACAATGGCTTCTGGAGTAGACAGTTCTTCGCCTTACAGTGGCAATGAAATGGTACCGCCTTTCCCAGGTGAAGATTTTGTTCAAAACTTACCTAACGGTATAGATGGAGATACAACAGGAAAAACGGTAATTATCTCTATAGAACCAGATTTCCCAAATGATCCGAATGAACCATTTTTCTTAAAACCTATAACAGGGATGCAAGGTCCAAACACATTAGCTGTTACTACAAATATTAATGTAATTATTAGTGGTTCTGCTTTAAAATAGTCTAAAACACTATTTAATAAAATAGAAAAAAAGCTATTCAATTTTTAATTGAATAGCTTTTTTGTAATTAGACGTTATCAACACCAAATAGGCTCTCATGTGGCAGTATTTTACTTTTTGTGTCGTAAAAGAGTCTTAGGTTCCATATTCACATATAGAAAAAATCATCATATAGCAATTCCAAAGCTAAATCATTTAGTAAGGTATACTATTACACAGGTTGCAATTATTATTTCCTTTCGATGTAGAGATTAAATAATATAGACCTGTCAGGTTTTAAAAACCTGACAGGTCTATATTATCATATTCCTAACTTGTCTGAATTAGTATGGTAGGTTCAATTTGGCTATGATTTTCTGCAATTCTATAGGTACAGGGACACACATTGTAATTTCCTTTTTGTTTATTTGATTGATGGATTCATAATAACGCTGACGTCTATGTTGAATACCAAAATACGTCTTCAGTAATGTAATAGAGCGAAGTTTTGAAGCAGGTTCAATAATACGTATCAAAGCTAAATCATTGATCAAGGTCTGCTATTACGGTATAGCCTATATGATGTTGTATTGCTCTAAGGATATCATATAAAAACGTGTAATAAGACCCCAAGTAAATACATTGACTAA
>CALDCO010000088.1 GCA_937937185.1 uncultured Flavobacteriaceae bacterium | reverse complement strand
AGAAAAATTCCAACAATCCAAAATCGAGTCACTATTTTACTCTCGTGATAGCCCCCCTTTTGATAATGATGATGCAAAGGCGACATTTTAAAAATGCGCCGCCCTACTCCATATTTTTTTCTTGTGTATTTAAACCAGCTTACTTGTAAAATCACTGAAAGCGATTCTGCGAAAAAGATGCCGCATAATAAAGGCACTAATAACTCTTTGCGAACGGCTATGGCGATTACCGCTATAATCCCTCCAATAGTTAAACTTCCTGTATCACCCATAAAAACTTGAGCGGGATAAGCGTTATACCATAAAAAACCAATTAAAGCGCCTGCGAAAGCGGCAATAAAAACCACTAATTCGCCTAAACGTGGAATAAACATCACATTTAAATAATCTGAAAACACAATATTTCCAGATACAAAAGCAAATATGGCCAGCACGAAGACGATAATTACAGAGCTTCCGGCTGCAAGCCCATCAATTCCATCGGTTAGATTAGCGCCATTTGAGACCCCAGCAATAATGAAAATCACTATGGGAATAAATACCAACCATGCGTATTTCTTGAAATCTTCACTCATCCAAGTCACTAAAACCGAATAATCAAACTCATTGTCTTTTACAAAGGGAATGGTGGTTTTAAGAGATTGCTCTTCAGGATTAAATACACGTAACGCGTTTTGTGCTATTTGCGTAGATTCTATATTCGAGCTTGTTTTTTCCTGTTTTATAGTCACTTGCGGATGAAAATAGATAATGGCACCTACAAAAATGCCCAATCCCACTTGACCTAAAATTTTAAATTTCCCGCTCAACCCGCCTTTGTCCTTCTTAAAAACTTTAATATAATCGTCTGTAAAACCAACAACGCCCATCCAAAGGGTAGTCACTATTAACAAGACCACATAAATATTATCTAATTTTGCTAAAAGCAGCACTGGAATTAATGTCGCTAGAATAATAATAATCCCTCCCATAGTTGGTGTTCCAGCCTTTTCAATTTGCCCCTCTAAGCCTAAGTCCCTAACACTTTCTCCAACTTGCTTTTTTTGTAAGTACGAGATTATTTTTTTACCAAATAGCGTTGAAAATAGTAGCGATAAAATAATAGCTAGCGCTGCACGAAATGTGATAAATTGAAATACACTAGCTCCAGTTAACTGGTAATGCTTTTCTAAATATTCAAATAAGTAATACAACATATTCTCTGTTTTTAGGTCTATTAAACTCTATAGTTTACAGTTTCATTTCTGCAATTGTTTTAATAAGGCTTCCACTATTTTAAAATCATCGAAATCGAAACGCTCGCCGTTTATTTCCTGATAGTTCTCGTGCCCTTTTCCAGCAATTAAAATAATATCGTTGGGCTGTGCCATTTGGCAAGCTGTTTTTATGGCTTGTTTTCTATCTGAAATGGACAAGGTTTTTTTAAAATTTTGAGGCTCCACCCCCTTTTCTATATCTTCTATTATGCGTTCAGGAATTTCACTTCTAGGATTATCACTAGTAAAAATAACTTTGGTACTCAACGCCGAAGCGATATGTCCCATTTTTGGGCGCTTTGTTTTATCCCTATCACCACCGCAGCCCACAACGGTTATTAATTCTTCATTTTTTGTACGAATGGTATTTATGGTTTCTAACACGTTTTTTAAAGCATCAGGCGTGTGCGCATAATCTACAATTGCTGTTATTTTTTCATCGGAAATATGATATTGAAATCGCCCACTAACACTCTCTAATACGCTTATTAATCTTAATATCTCAACACTTTCTAGCCCTAACAATTCGGCAGTGGCATATATTGCGGTAATGTTATACGCATTAAAATGGCCTATTAATTTTGTCCAAACTTCAATATCATTAAGTTTCAATAACAAACCGCTTAACTGGTTTTCTAAAATTTGAGTTTTAAAATCGGCATAACTTTTAAGTGCATATTTGTAATGCTTTGCATTACAATTTTGAAGCATAAACAATCCATTTTTATCATCGCTGTTTACCAGCGCAAATGCATTTTTAGGAAGGGCATCAAAAAATCGTTTTTTAACATCTCTGTATTCAGAAAAAGTGTTGTGATAATCTAAATGATCGTGTGTTAAATTGGTAAAAACGCCGCCCAGAAATTGCAAGCCTTTGGTTCTATTTTGAGCAATGCCATGAGAGCTTACCTCCATAAAACAAAATTCAACGCCTTCGTCGCTCATTTGTCTTAAATACCTATTTATAGTTAGGGAATCTGGCGTGGTATGCGTGGCTTTAAACACCTGGTTATCTACCATTATTCTTACCGTAGATAGCAAGCCCACTTTATAACCTGCTTTTTTAAATAATTGATAAAGTAGCGTTGCAATGGTCGTTTTTCCGTTAGTCCCTGTAATGCCAATTAATTTAAGATGGGCTGATGGGTTTCCATAAAAATTAGCGGCCATTATCGCCAATGCGCTGCTCGTCTCATTAACAACAATATAGGTAATACCTCCTCTTATTTGTTTGGGTAAATGCTCACAAACGATAACTAGGGCGCCTTGATTTAATGCCTTTTCTATATAATCGTGTCCATCGACAACACTACCTTTAATCGCTACAAAGACATCATTTGCTGCAACATTTCGAGAATTAAAATGAATGGCACTCACCTGTACGTCTGTACTTCCTACCACTTCATTTATAGTTACCTTATACAATATGTCTTTTAATACACTCACGATATCTCTAATACCACTGTTTGATTTCTTTTTAATTTTTGTCCTTTGGCGACAGATTGCGATTTAACCACTCCCACACCATTTATTTTAACTTTCACCCCCATATTCTCCAAAAGTGCGACGGCATCCATAGTTGGTAAACCCTTAACATTTGGCATAATCGTTTTATAAATTTGAGCCGTTTTGTAATAGTTTTCGTACTCTGCATTAGCTACATTATTTTTTGCTGCCTCAATACTTACCTTATCTATAATTGGCGTCTCCCTATATATTTTTTGTGCTATTTTTTTGAATACTGGTGCTGCAACCTCACTACCATAATACCCTTTATTATAATCTGGCTTATGGATAACCACAATGCATGAATATCTTGGTTTTTCGGCTGGGAAATACCCTGCAAACGATGAAATATAACGTTTGCTTTCTATCCAATACTCAGTTTGGCATGTGCCTGTCTTTCCTGCCATAGAGTAATTAGGTGAATAAATATTATGTGCAGTCCCATGTTCTTTCTCCACAACATTTTTCATAATTTGCTGCATCATTTTAGCTGTTGCCTTAGAACACACTTTAGGATTAATAATCTCTTTTTTAAAAGGGACTATGGTTTTATCAAACTCTTTTACCTCTCTTAAAAAACGCGGTTTTACCATTTCTCCATCATTAGCAATAGCATTATAAAAGGTTAATGTTTGTAAAGGCGTTAGTTGTATGCCATAACCAAAAGCCATCCACGGGAGATCTAACCCATCCCAATTCTTTTTATCGGAAGGATGGGTGATTAAGGGCACCCCTTCCCCTATTATTGGTAAGTCTAATTTTTTATTCAAACCCATTTCATAAAGCTTGTTTACAAACTTTTTTGGATTCTTCTTATAGGCATTATTAATGAGTTTAACCAATCCTGTATTTGAGGACACCTCAAAAGCTTTAGCTGCTGAAATCTTCCCGTAACCACCATGTTTAGAATCCCTTATCTTTCTACCATAGAAAGACAGCACGCCTTTTCCCGTATCAACTACAGTACTGGTATCTATCACTTTATGGTCTAGAGCGGCCACCATAGCCATTAACTTAAATGTAGAGCCTGGCTCATGACTTTCCCCTACCGCATAGTTTAATTTCTCGTAATAAGTTCCTTTTGAGGTTCTGCCTAGGTTTGAAATCGCTTTAATTTCGCCTGTTTTGGTTTCCATAACAACCACACTACCATGTTCTGCTTTAAAAGACTCCAGCTGTTGCAATAAGGCATGGTGTGCTATATCTTGAATATTAACATCGATAGTCGTATAGACATCGTACCCGTCTTTAGGTTCTATTTGGTTATAATCTACAATGGGTTTCCACTGCCCTTTGCCTATTTTTTGTTTTAAACGATGCCCGTCTTTACCTCTTAAATATTTCGCCCCAAAAGCACCATCTATACCAGGTCTTGTTATATTCCCAGCTTCATCTGTTCGCTCATAACCTATGGTTCGCTGTGCGATACCCCCCATTGGATGTTCTCTTTTGGTGGTTTGCTCTACAATTAATCCGCCTTTAAAAGCACCTAATTTTAGCAATGGAAAATTTCTTAATTTTATATAATCTGAATACCCAATATCTCTAGCCAATAAAAAATACCTGTTTTTATTTTTTCGCGCCCTTCTTAGTTCATTTTGATAGTAAGAAGAGGCTTTTCCAGTATATTTTGCCATGGCATCACTTAACGGCTTTACATAAGCTTCAAATGATTTTACTGAAGGCGTTATAGCATCAAATCGTATATCGTATTTAGGAATAGAGGTTGCTAACAAACTCCCATCGGAGGCATATACATTACCCCTATTTGCTGGAATAACCACATTTTTTACCGTTCTTTTTTCTGCTAAATCACGGTATTTATCGCCTTGAACGTATTGAATTGTAAGTAATTTAAAAACGACAAGAAGCCCAAAGATGAATAAGCATCCAGCTATAAAATACAATCGGTTTAATATGTTCTTTTCATTTACTGCCAAAAGCGCAACTAGTTTTGATTTGGTTTTACTATTATTTTTTGAGGCGGCGTTTCAGACGACACCAAACCTTTTTGTTTCATTTTTGTAACCACCGAGGATTCCATTTTTAAATCCATTAATTTTGTACGGCCATCGTAAAATTGAGATCTTAATTCTTTTACTTCATTATTTAACCTTGCGATCTCATGCACTTTCTTATCTGCACTATGAGAACTGGCAATCATAACTATCGCTAATGCCGAAATAAATAAAATTACTTTCCAGTTTTTAAATGAATCGTCACTTATTAAAAACGTTCCTCTTAATAGACTATAGATATTTTTTTTCATCTCATTTGTCGTTCTGCATCGTTTTCCAAAAAGGAAAAATTAATTACTCATACTTTAATGCTCTAATCTGTATTACAGAAGCATATCTAGAATTCTAAACTTTCTCAGCAACTCTTAACTTGGCACTTCTAGCCCTATTGTTTTTTTCAATCTCTTCTTTAGAGGGCACAATTAAGCTTCCAATTTTTTTTAAAGGCACCTCAAAATTTCCGAATACATCTCGCTCTGGTTCGCCTTCAAACAATCCATTCCTTATAAAGCGTTTTACCAATCGATCTTCTAGAGAGTGATAAGAAATAAAACTCAAACGCCCTTCTGGTTTTAACAATTCTGGCGTTTGCAATAAAAATTCTTTCAAAGCCGCAATCTCTTGATTGACCTCTATGCGTATAGCTTGATATATTTGCGCCAATACTTTATTTTCATGTTTTGGCGATAAAAATTTTTTAAGCACCAACTTTAACTGATTGCTCGTTTTAATGGGTTCATTCCTCCTATGCGTAACAATAAGCCTAGCCATTGCTGGCGCTGCTCTTAATTCTCCGTACTGCGAAAACACTTGTTTAAGCGATTCTTCACTATACTCATTTACCACATTAAACGCCGATAACTTATTGTTTTGGTTCATTCTCATATCTAAATCAGCTTCAAAACGTGTTGAAAACCCACGCTCGGCAACATCAAATTGATGAGAAGACACGCCAAAATCTGCCAAAATTCCATCGACTGTTTTAACGCCGTGAAATCGCAAGAAGCGTTTTAGGTGCCTAAAATTTTCGTTAATTAGCATAAAACGTTTATCATTTAAGCCATTTTTTAGTGCATCTTGGTCTTGATCGAAAGCAAACAAGCGCCCCTTATCCCCTAATCGTTTTAGAATCTCATTACTGTGTCCGCCACCTCCAAAAGTAACATCAACATAAACACCGTCTTCTTTAACCTTTAATCCGTCGACGGTTTCTTTAAGCAATACTGGGTTATGATATACCATCTGCTTCATTATCTTGTCCCATTACTTCTTCTGCTAAATCTGCAAAATCTATTGCAGCATCGTCAATAGCCTTCTCATAGTTTTGCTTGTCCCATATTTCAATAATATTTATAGATGAGGATAAGACGAGATCTTTAGAAATTCCTGCAAAAGCGATTAAATCTTTTGGGATTAATAAGCGCCCCGTTACATCGACTTCAACCATTTTAACTCCCGCTGTAAAGCGTCGAATAAAATCATTGTTTTTTTTCTTAAACCGATTAAGTTTATTCATCTTTTTCATTAAAGCATCCCACTCTACCATTGGGTATAATTCTAAACAAGGCTGAAATACAGCACGCTTCAAAACAAACCCATTTTGCAATACCGAAGACAACTGTTTTTTTAGTGCCGCAGGAAGCATAAGCCTTCCCTTAGTATCTGCCTTACATTCGTATGTTCCTGTAAATGAGTTCAAAATACCCTATTAAAATACTTTAGTTATTCATTCAAATATATTGAAAAAAAATCCACTTTTTACCACTTTTTACCACTTTGTTAATAAATTGCTTTTAAAACACCTTCAATTATGGCATAGAAAAACTCATTTACCAAGAACCACTCTACAAATCAGCCACTTATATCTTTAGCAAATAGTTATTAAAAACTGTTCATATCTATATATTCCAATGGCTTTAGAAGCTTAGACTTAAAAATGATTGTTTTTTCATTGAAATAACTATATTTGTTTGAAAGGATAATTGACTAAGTACTTAATGACGCACGACCTAAAAAAAGAAGGAAAATACAGTTATATTGAAGTTGGTGAAGGCACACCTATTATAGTACTCCACGGTTTAATGGGAGGACTTAGTAATTTTGAAGGAGTAACGAATTACTTTAGTAAAAATGGCTATAAAGTTGTTATTCCTGAACTCCCTATTTATGGCTTAACATTGCTAAAAACCAATGTTAAATCTTTCGCAAAATACTTAAACGATTTTATTAAGTTTAAAGGCTTTCGAGATGTTATTTTACTTGGTAATTCTCTTGGAGGGCATATTGGTTTATACCATGTTAAGCTTTATCACAAAAGCGTGAAAGCTTTAGTTATTACTGGCAGTTCTGGGTTGTACGAGAGTGCCATGGGCGATAGTTATCCTAAACGTAGCGATTATGAGCTCATTAAAAAGAAAGCTCAAGACGTTTTTTACGACCCTAAAATTGCGACTAAAGAAATAGTCGATGAAGTTTACCATACTGTTAACGATCGCCATAGACTTATTAGAACGATTACTATCGCTAAAAGCGCCATTAGGCACAATATGGCAAAAGAACTCCCAAAGATGCATACCCCAACTTGTATTATTTGGGGAAAAAATGACATGGTAACCCCTCCTGAAGTTGCTAAAGAATTTAACACCCTTCTACCAGATTCTGATTTATTTTGGATTGATAAATGTGGGCATGCTGCGATGATGGAACATCCAGATTTATTTAATCAAATTCTACACGATTGGTTAAAGGCACGTAAATTTTAAACCATTCATTATAATTTTATACGCTTTCCTTTAATTCTTGTTTGCTTTCTATGATGTACTTATTTTTGCCCAAAGTTAAGTTGAAGTATAATTAAAAGTTTTTCCGATATCCCGGAAACCACCACCTAATGAAAATAAAATCTGCTGAGTTTGTTATAAGTAATTCTGATGTGGCAAAATGCCCTAAGAATACTATTCCTGAGTACGCCTTTATAGGGCGAAGTAATGTAGGGAAATCTTCACTTATAAATATGCTTACTAATAGAAAAAGTCTGGCTAAAACTTCTGGTCGCCCAGGAAAAACACAACTTATTAATCATTTTATTATTAATAAGAAATGGTATCTTGTTGATTTGCCTGGCTATGGCTATGCGCGAGTTTCTAAAACAGCTAAAAAAACATTTCAAAAATTTATTACCCAATACTTTTTTCATCGCGAACAATTGGTAACCGCTTTTGTTTTAATAGACATTCGCCACAAACCGCAACCCATCGATTTAGATTTTATGATCTGGATGGGTGAGAATGATATTCCTTTTTCTATTGTTTTTACAAAAGCTGATAAACTAAAACCAAAAGCAATAACAGGTCATATTGAAGATTACAAAACCATTCTTCTGGAAACTTGGGAAGAGATGCCTAATTACTTTATAACGTCTTCTTCCAAATCCATAGGCAAAGAAGAGCTACTTCAATATATCAAAAATCTAAATAAAACTATGATTAGTGATTAGTATTCGTATAAAGCTATCACTTCTTAAACTACAATATATTTATTTTTACCCTATTCAAAAACACATATTAACTATTGATTACCAATCAATTAGATTTGTTTTTAATCGTTAAAAATACGCTTTTTAAAGATCGTATTATAATTTGAACGTAAAAAAAAGCTTGTACGTAGATTTTTTTTTATTTACTAAAAAATCTAATCTATCTTTATTCAAAACCCTCAAATACTACTTATTATGAAATACTTATTCTTAACACTGTTATTGTGCACTTCTACTTTAGTTTTTTCTCAAACAACAGTTTGCGAAGGATCGCCTTGTACCGCTAAAGATTTTAATATTAATACTATTTTTTTGGGTGATGCCGACGGCGTGCCTCTGGGAAATGGAATTTGTGATCCTGGCGAAATTATTGAAGCGCATTTATGGGTTGATTTTACTGCTAACACCGCAGCGGCAAGATATTCTCTCTTTTTACATTTTAACCTATACTATAATGGTGTTTTTATACAAACCATAGAAGATTGTTATTTTAATTTACAATCTATTCCTTTAAATGTGCTTCTAGACACCGGTGTTATTAATTGGGAATGCGGTACCACCGTATCTATAACCGACCTCTATATGTCTTGGCAAACAAATGATGCTGCGGAATGTGCTTGTTCCAGAGCTAAATGTATTTCAGAAGATATTATTGTAGTACAAACCCCGTTAATTGCAAATTTTGAATATACTACAGACTGCTCAACGCCTTTCCAAGCTATTTTTACTTCAACAACTACTGGTGGCGTTCCGCCTTTTACTTATTTGTGGGATTTTGGGGATGGGAACACCTCTACTCTGGAAAACCCAACACATAACTATAATAACCAAGGCCCATTTACAGCTACGCTAACCGTTACAGACGATAATGGTACTGATTTTATAAGTTCGCAGATCATTACTTTCGATACTGGTGATGATAGGCCACTAATACTCACTCCCCCTTCAAATTTAAGCTTTACGGGCTGTGATACCTCTGTAATTACTCCTTATAATTATAGTGAAACTCCAGTTACGATAACTATTGAAGACTTTATTATTATGGACGGTAGTATAGAACACTATGCGACGCTTGTTAACTTAACTTATGTAGATATGGTCTCGGGGACTTGCCCTATTCAAGTAACAAGAACTTTTAATGCTGAAGACCGTTGTGGTACTACAGCTACTGCAACTCAACTCATTGAAATTATAGATAATATACCACCAACAGCAAATAGCCTTGACAACATTACCTTACAATGCCGTGATGATATCCCTAGCTCAGAGCCATCGCTATTAAATGCCCAAGATAATTGTGCTTTAAAAAGCATCACCTTTAATGATGTATCAGACCAACAAACGTGTCCTGAAACGATTACTAGAACCTATTTAATTTTAGACCAGTGTGACAACGCAACTAGGGTTAACCAAACCATTATAATAAATGATACTATTGCACCTGTACTGCTATCGCCTTTAGAACCTAATGTATCTATTGGCTGCGGAATGATCCCAGAGGCTCCTGAATTAGAATTCTCTGATAATTGCCCTGAAAGTCTTAATGTTAATTATACTGAAACCACCTTTCCTATAAACTCTAGCTCTTATACTATTATTAGAACCTGGACGGTATCAGACCATTGCAATCAAGAAGAATTTACTCAAGAAGTTTTTGTATCAGAAGAAGGTGCTAACGAGCTAATATCCAGAGAGATGTGTATCGATGATGAAGCGATAGATTTGAATACTCTCATTAGCAATACTAATATTTTAACAGGTACCTGGACTTCTGAAAACCCAGACATCTTAGATGGAAGCATCTTTAACCCAGGAAATGTTGAAGCTGGGAGTTATGAATTCACCTATAACTATATAAGCGATGCTAGCTGTGTCTTTAAAACAGTTATTAATGTAGGATTGAATGAAGATTGTATTGAATGCGTAAAAGCATCAACAGAAGCTATTAATATTTCTAAATTAGTCACTCCTAATAACGATGGTCGTAACGATTTCTTTGAGGTTAGATACGACATTAAAAACTCTAATGCGCGCTTATGTGCATTTTCAATAAGTTTAGACATCTATAACCGTTGGGGAACTAAAGTATATTCTAATGCAAATTATGACAATTCATGGCAGGGAAATTCTCCTGAAAACTCAATAGGGTTTTCAGAAAAACTACCTACTGGCACCTATTACTACATTATTAGGTTTAATAATACGGAGGAAAAAACAAATCCCATTCAAGGTTATATTTTATTAGGAAGCAATTAACGATTTCTATGCTAAACTTCTTTAATGGAAACTCTATAAATGGTTATACCATTTTAAAAGCTGGAAGTGATTTTCTAGTATTTAATCACTTTTAAGACCTGCTTTCTAATATGTAAAAAATACATTCCTTTAGATAAGTCTTGCAGTTGAATTTTATCTGTACTGCCTTTATTTACTAGTTTCCCATTAATAGCTACCAAATACCAAGAATCAAAATCACCTTTAATAGTTACAATATCTTGTGCGGGATTTGGATATAATATAATTGGCTTAATTTCTAATTCATCTGTTGAAAGTGTCGTTTTACAGATGCTAGGTGTAGAAAACTGAAGTCCTGTATTATAAGTTTCATTTACATTTATTAGTATATTTTCAAAAATGAGTTGTTCCCCTAAAATCGAAGTAATTCTTATGGTCATTGGAGAAGGAATTCCAGAAGGTTCAACAAAATAATTGTATGGTTCTCTATTGGTTAATTGCCATGAACCGTCTTGTTTTTTATATTCCATTTTAGAAATGGCATGCTCAATATTTCTAAACTGAACGGCTGTCCAAAACTCAGTCGACCCTTTTAAAAAACTAATATGAATAGATGCTTTACTATTAGCTGGGACAAATCGCCAAGAAATAGGCACTCTTCCTGCTTCAATATTAGCAATTTTACCAAACGCTTCTTGAGTCATATCGATATCACCGTGTAAACATTCTGGACACCGATCTACCACTTTAAGTGTTATAGTTCCTAAAGGTCCTGTTACTTTTACAAAAGCCCCACAAGCATTACTATTGTCGTACTGACTATTATTTATCGCACAATGAAAATAGTCGCCTTTTTCAACTGGCAATAAACAGTTTCCACCAGAGCTGCCAGCTATGCCACCATAAAACGTCCCTTCGCCATTGTATATTTCATCATTACACTCTTGAGCCCAACCATGTAAGGCAAAAATAATAAGTAAAACAAATAAAGATTCTTTTTTTAGATACATGAAAACATAACTTAAACTTATCGTTTTAAAGAAAAGTGACCGTTATATTGTGTTCCGTCTAACAATTGGATATTAAACCAATAATCTGAAGAAGGCATTAAATAACCATTATAGCGACCATCCCACTTCTTTTTACTTTGATTTAACTGTGCTAATAGTTTTCCATAACGATCATATATAGACACTAATTTAACTTTCTCTTGAAGTGAGGCGCCCAACTGCCAATAATCGTGTATCCCATCACTATTTGGTGTGAGGTATTTAGGAATCTCAACTTCTAGGTCATCAACATCAACTTGATCATTATCATAAATGGTTCCAATTGCTGTGGCACTAATATCGCTAATATTACCAGCGTCTAAACTAATAATATAAATATTAAAAGTTTCGGTTGGTTCTAAAATGTCATCATCTATGGTTGGCATTATAAAAGTTGTCGTCGTTTCTCCTGCTGGAATAATTACTTGTACAGGATCTAATATAACATCTTCACCATCTATCACTGTAATCTCGGTAAACCCAATTGTAAATACCGTATCCTCTACCGAAGGCACTTCTAAAGCAACGGTAATCACCATATCTTCGCCTTCTATTACGGCATCTCCAATAAGGCTTACTATATTTTCTGTAGGGTTTAGTGGCGGGTTTATATTGACTTCTAACTCATAAATAGCACCACACAAACTCCCTCCCGAAGCATAAATCGTATATACTACCGTTTGAGCAACTGTAGTGGTATTTATTAAAACATCGGTTATAACAGTATCGCCAGAAGTGACTAGTGTTTCACCTGTTACAGCTATATTATCAGTCGCTTCCCAAAAGAAGGTCCCTGCATCAATTCCAAAACCTGCAGTAATATCGTATTGAACAGCCTCTCCACTATTTATAGTTTTAGAATCTGTAGCGCCTGTTTCTCGCTCAACAACCACTACTTGCAATGGTTCTCTATCACTCTCACAGCCCTCAGCGGTAATTTGACTCACGTAATAAAATCTATTTATAGCAGTACTTGTATCTACAATTGGTAATGCAATAGGGGTTGGACTGGCTAAATTATCATACCAAACTATTGTGTTTACAGCTTCTACATAGTTTTCCAGAGAATCGGCTGTGGCATCTTTACAAAATTCAGCAACAGTAGTTACTGGATTTACTGGAAGCTCCAAACAAGAGGGATTCACGATCACCTCTAACTGATAAATCCCACCACATTCGTCATTACCATTTTCAGAATTAATAGTATAGATCACTGTTTGTATTCCTGTAGAGGTATTCACTAAAACATCTTCAACACGATCTGCATTAGAAACTGTAAGGGTTTCGCCATTAACATTAGCGTTATCTGTCCCTTGCCAAGTAAAGGTTCCAGTGGCTAAACCAAATCCAGTAGTAATATCGTAGTTAACTGATTCGTTACTGGTTATGGTGATTTGGTTAGTCGCGCCTATTGTGGCATCACTGACTGTTACCATTATCGCTACACGCTCACTTTCGCAACCGTCAGCATTTAGTTGACTTACATAATAA
>CALDCO010000087.1 GCA_937937185.1 uncultured Flavobacteriaceae bacterium | reverse complement strand
GAAAAAGCCGTCAAATTGAGTGATTTTTCAAAGTGAAACGAAGAAAAATGGTATCGAAATTAGGCTTTTGATTGAAAATTTATTGGTCTTCGATACAATTTTCTACCGAAAATCACTCTGACTGACGTAAATTTTCTTATAACGAACTCACGTTAAACCTTAAATATCGTATGGACTATGTACCTGTAATTGTTTTAGTTATTAGCTTTATAAGTCTCTTATCTATAGGGACACCAGTAGCGTGGAGTATCTCTATAGCGTCCTTATTAACCATCTTGGTAAGCCTTCCTACACTTCCCGCTTTTACAGCAATTCCCCAACGAATGGCTACAGGAATTGATAGTTTTACACTATTGGCAATACCTTTTTTTATTCTTTCTGGTGAACTCATGAATAAAGGCGGAATTGCAAAAAAACTAATTGCTTTTGCAAAAACCTTAATAGGTGCTTTACCAGGTGGGATTGCACTTATAAATGTGGTTTCGGCTATGTTAATGGGAGCTATTGCAGGATCTGCCATGGCTTCAGCTTCAGCAATGGGAAGTATTTTAGGTCCAGAAATTGAAAAAGAAGGCTACTCTAAAGAGTTTGGTGCAGCCATAAATGTAACATCTGCCACTACAGGATTATTAATCCCTCCAAGTAACGTTCTTATTGTATACTCACTTGCTAGTGGTGGTGTACCAATAGCTGCACTTTTTTTAGCAGGCTATATCCCAGGTATTATTACTGGAGCTTTCTTAATGTTGGTCGCTTATCTATGGGCTAAGAAAAAAGGGTATAATGTTGGCAAAAAAAGCACATTGAAACAAATAATAACTGCTTTTGTAACTGCTTTACCTATATTACTTATGTTAGTGATCGTGATAGGTGGCATTATCGCTGGCGTATTTACTGCTACAGAAGCGTCTGCCATTGCCGTACTTTACAGCCTAATTTTGGGGTTTGTTTATAAAGAAATTTCTATTAAAAACTTGCCAGAAATACTATTAAATGCCTCAATGACTACAGCAGTAGTAATGTTCCTAATAGCGGCTTCTATGGCCATGTCTTGGGCATTGTCTTATGAAAATATTCCTCAAGACATTAGTTCTAGCCTTCTTGCTTTGAGCGAAAATAAAATTGTTATTTTAATCCTTATTAATTTGTTGTTACTATTTGTGGGCATATTTATGGACATGACACCAGCCATTTTAATTTTTACTCCAATATTCCTTCCTATCGTCACTAAATTAGGGATAGATCAGGTACATTTTGGTATTATTATGATTTTAAATCTTTGTATAGGTTTATGTACACCTCCCGTAGGATCTGTTCTTTTTGTTGGCGTAAGTATCGCTAATACGACCATTGAAAAAGTAATAAAACCACTTTTACCGTTATTTTTCGCCATGATAGTAGCATTGTTTTTAATTACTTACTTTCCGCAACTTAGTTTATGGTTACCAAGCCTGTTTAATTTATAAATAACCTCGTTAGTTACTATGAAGTTTCAGTTACAAAAACAATTTTTACTCGCAAAGCATTCACTTTTCCTTATTACTACTTTAAGCTTGTTTTTTTTTATTTACAGCTGTAAAAATAAGCCTCAAAAAGCTAAAGAATTAATTAAAAAAGCGCAAACTACCGTATGTAATCCATTCGATATTAGTTATAGCTTCGCTTTCGACGACGGTCCTTCGCGCAGGGAAGCTGCAGATCCTTCAATAGTAATGTACAAAGATGAATATTATTTATTTGCCTCTAAATCTCTAGGTTACTGGCACTCTGAAGATTTAATCACTTGGAATTTTATAACTTCAGATATATTACCTTTTGAACATTATGCGCCAACCGCTGTTGTTATTGATTCAACACTGTATTTCATGGCCTCAAATAATAAAGCGCCTATTACAATATACAAAACTAATAAGCCAAAATCTGGACAGTGGGAAGTTGCAAATGATTCCTTTCCTGTGGCCATGACCGATCCTTTTTTGTTTTTTGATAATGAACGTTTATTCTGTTATTATGGGTGTTCAAATGAAAAACCATTATATGTAATGGAGCTAGATACTAAGTCCTTGAACCCAATAACAGAACCAAAACCAATATTAAATAGTAAAAAAGAAAACTATGGTTGGGAACGTTGGGGAGATTATAATGATCAAGATTTAAATCCTTGGATAGAAGGCGCATGGGTTAATAAACATCATAACAAATATTACTTACAATATGCTGGACCAGGCACTCGCTTTAAAAGTTATAATGATGGTTTGTACCTATCAACATCGCCTTTAGGCCCTTTTAAATTGGCTAAACACAACCCCGTATCTTATAAACCTGAAGGATTTGTTGCTGGTGCTGGACATGGCTCTACATTTAAAGATAAGTATGGGAATTACTGGCATGCAGGAACAATGGTACTTACTCTTAAACACAAATTTGAACGCAGAATTGGGATTTTTCCTGCTTTTTTTGATAGCGATAACACCTTTTACACTTATACTGGATTTGGGGATTTTCCATATAAAATTCCTCAAAAAAAAATTAACTCTCCCGAAGCACTCTCTACAAACTGGATGCTTCTTTCTTACCACAAAAATGTTAGTGTTTCTTCTTATTTACCAAAATATGAAAAAGAAAAGGCAGCAGATGAAGAAATTAGAACCTACTGGAGTGCACAAACTGGAGAAAAAAACGAATGGTTAATGATGGATTTAGATACTGTTTCTACCATAAATGCTATTCAAGTTAATTTTGCTGAACACAAAACAACATTATACGGTAGATCTCCAGAGATGTATCATCAATATCTTATTGAGTACTCTACAGACAAAAAAAAGTGGACAACATTAATAGATAAGACTAAGACCAAAATTGATGCGCCTCATGATTATACACAACTCAATAGTCCTGTAGAGGCGCGTTACATTAAAATAACTAATCATTATGTTCCTGATGGCACATTTGCATTAGCAGATTTAAGAGTATTTGGCCACGCCGAAGTAGATAAAATTTTAAAAGCCCCTAAATTAACGGTTAATCGATTATTCGACAAATGTATTGTAAAATTGAACTGGGAAGAAAATAAAAAAGCGGTAGGGTATAACATTCGTTACGGTTCAGATCCAAAAAAATTGTATCATAATTATCAAGTTTTGGGAGACTCCTCAACATCACTTACTATAAGAACATTAAATAAGTTTGAAAATTATTTTTTCTCAATTGATGCCTTTAATGAGTCTGGAATTTTTAAAGGCACTACAATATATAAAACAGAATAATACATCATATCGCTTGTCATCCATTTTTAGCTTCAGAAATGGTATTATAAAAAAAAAGGCGACGTTCTAATTAATTCCTATTCTGTACGTAATTCTCCCAACAAAGTATTCTGGCTTACTATGGGTAGATTATTGTAAAGATTCTTTATTTCTTTACTTGATTTCATAATGTAGAGAAAACAATTTACTAACATATACAGAACATAGCCTAAAAAAACACTTAAGAACAATATACCCCCGTTTATTCATCTTTCACACCTTTTAATTTTAATAATCCAATCAATATTTTTGCCTCAAATTAAAACTGATTAACATTATTGTGAAAATTTTATGAAAAAACTTATTAGGATTACAGGGTCTAGTAAAAGGTTAATACTATATATTTCCCTTTTAACTGGATTAATATTACAAGGTCAAAATGCAATTAGTGGGACGGTATCTGATGCCAATAGTACTTTGCCAGGGGTTAATATTCTTATTAAAGGAACTAGCAATGGTACTTTAACCGATTTAGACGGAAATTATACATTAAATAATTTAACAAACGGGGCGACCTTAGTGTTCACCTATCTTGGATACAAAACCAAAGAAGTTGTTTACAATGGCCAAACTACTGTAAATATCGTTTTAATCGAAGATACGCAAGCGCTTAATGAAGTTGTCGTAATTGGCTATGGTACCTCAGCTAGAAAAGATTTAACAGGTGCAATTTCGTCTGTCTCCTCGAAAAGTTTTGAGGCACAGCCTGTTTTTAGACCTGAGGATGCACTTCAATCTAGAGCTGCAGGAGTATCAGTCGTTAAAAACTCTGGCGCGCCTGGATCAAACATCAAAATTAGGATTAGAGGCTCTAATTCTATTACGGGTAACAATGCGCCTTTAGTAGTTATAGATGGTGTTATTGGTGGCGATTTATCTACTATAAACACCGATGATATTCAAAGTATGGATATTTTAAAAGATGCTTCTGCTTCTGCAATATATGGTTCTAGAGGGGCAAATGGTGTGATTATAATTACTACTAAAAAAGGAGGTGGAGAACCAAAGGTTGAAGCAAAAGTATTTTCTACTATTTCTAGTACACCAAAAAGAGTTTCCCTTATATCACCAGAAGAACATGTAAACCTTTTTGGAGGAGAAGTTATTAATGGTGGCACAGATTATCAAGAAGAATATTTTAGAACAGCTATTCTAAATAACGTGCAAGTTTCTGCTAATGGTAAAGAAGGGAATCTGTCTTACTTCTTATCGACGAATTATGTAGACCAAGAAGGTTCTATTATTAATTCTGATTATGAGCGGTATTCACTTAGAGCAAACTTAAATACAACATTTGGCGATAAACTATCTGTAGGATTAAATCTATTTGGTACCAGAGAAGGCACACACAATCTCTTTAATGGAGGTGCCAGAGCTTCTGGAGATGCTCGAGGAGGGATATTAGGTATTTTAGGATGGGATCCTTCAATACCGTTTAGAAATGCAGATGGCACCTATAATTTAGAAAGTTCTGGAGGTTCTATTTTGGTTAACCCCTTGGCCGTTCAAATAGAGCGCGATAATAATAATATCTCAGATCGGTTTAATGCGAACTTAGATTTGAATTATAAATTCACAAATTCTTTTAGTTACAGACTTGTTGCAGCAACAATATTAGGTCACTCTTTTAGTGAAAGTTTCTCTGGAATTCCATCAGGTACGTCTGTTCTACCACCTAGAGCAAGTTTTGGGTCTTCTAGACTAACCAGTTACCAATTAAGCCATATCTTTACTTGGAATAAAAGTTTTGGAAAATCTAATTTAAAACTAACTGGTTTGTATGAACTTACCAATGGTAAAACCAGAATAGGATCGGGTAGTTCTGGAGATTTTGCAATAGGAGGATTAACCGATGCTTTTTACTTACTCGAGCTAGGAATAGATCCTAATGTTAGTGCAGACCTCGCTCAAAGTACTATTCAATCTTATATGGGTAGAGCAGAATATAATCTTAACGATAATTTCCTTCTAACGGGTACCATTCGTGTAGATCAGTCTTCTAAATTTAGAAAAGAAAATAATACTGGCTATTTCCCTTCTGTTTCTGCCGCTTATAATTTTGGTGATTTATTACCAGAAGATGGCTTTATAAGCAATATTAAAGCAAGAGCGAGCTACGGAGAAGTGGGTAACGAAGGGGTGTCGCCGCTCTCTACTTTTTCAATCTTAAGAACCGGCAATAATTTTGCTTTTGATGGGGTTAATGCTCAGGTAGGATTAAGAAGCCCTCAGCTGGTCGATAGGAACCTTACATGGGAGACCACCGTACAAACAAATTTCGCACTTGATTTTACTGCTGCTAAGGGAAATTTACTACTAACATTAGAATATTTTAATAAAAACACTATAGATCTACTTCTCGATAAACCAATACCATTGTTTCAGGGAGGAGGTACACTTAGAACAAATATAGGTGAAGTAAAAAACGCTGGATTTGAAGCCAACATTCAAGCTTACTTATACAACTCTGAAAAATTTTCTTGGAATGCAAATTTCAACTTATCAAATGTTGTTAATGAAGTGGTTAGTTTGGGAGGTGATCAAACGCAAATATTGTTAGTACCAGATGGTGTAAGCCCGGGAGGTAGAAGCGATAATCTTTATGCCATAGAAGTAGGGCAACCACTGGGTCAATTTTACGGTTCTACTTTTCTAGGCACCTATAAAACTGCCGACGCCGCAATAGCTACTCCAGGGTCGGCAAGATATTTAGTCGATGATGATGGCAATAATGTTTTAGGTGTAATTGGGAACGGCACCCCAACACTTACTTGGGGACTTAATAATACTTTTAATTACAAAAAGCTAGACTTAAACATCTTAATACGAGGTGTTCATGATTTTGACGTTTACAATGCGACTTACACCTCTTTAGTCTTACCAGGAGGAAATGCTCCTGTAGCACGTCATTCAGATTATTTAAATCGCTGGACACCTGAGAATGAAACCGAAATACCAGCTTCAGGAGATAACGTTATCGCCTCTACAAGGTCTGTAGAAAAAGGCGATTTTATTCGCTTAAGTAATGTCTCTTTAGGCTACTCTTTTAATAATTTGAGATTTATTGACAACTTAAAATTATATATTAGTGGTCAGAATTTATTTACAATAACAGATTATACAGGCTTGGATCCAGAAGTATCATCAACAAGATCTTCATCCGACGATGCGCCCTCTTTCGATTTCGGAGCCATTCCAAACCCGCGAAATATAACATTAGGTATTAACATAGGATTTTAAAATTATGAAACCAATTCAATTTAAAAAAAATAAACTGGTCTATTTATTGACCTTACTAATCTTTGCAGTGACGTTTTCCTGCGCAGATTTAGAAGAAAATGTTAGTGAAGTTCAACTAGATCCAGAATCACTAACTACGCTTGAGACCTTAGATGCACTAATTACTGGAATGTACAGAACCGTTCAAAATAGTGCGAGATGGTCTGATTTTTACATTGCTGGATATGGCGGTGATGACATCACCACACATAGTGCTTCCAATAAGATCGGGTTTAGAGAAGCCGATTGGAGAGTTCAAACACGTTCATCTCAAAGAACAGAGAGAGCATATGGTGGCCCTTACAGTATGATTAGAGCAGCAAACACTGCCATTGATGCCAGAGACGACATCACGGGTGGAGATGATCAGCGACCTATTATTGAAAGACTTATCGGTGAAGCTTATTTTATGAGGGCCTTTGCCTATATGCATCTCACAAGGACCTATGGTCAAATACCAATTGTAGTGAGTAACGATCCTGAAGATTTAACATTAGCCTCTTTTGAAGAGATATACAGTCAAATTGAATCCGATTTACAACAAGCCGAACTATTGCTTCCAGATGTTTATCCAGATATTGCTGCTATTGGAATAAGACCTAGTAAAGGTGCTGCCAAAGCCTATTTAGCAAGATTATACATGCATTGGGCTGGTTTTCCAATTCAAGATGCTTCGAGATACTCAATGGCAGCCGCAAAAGCAAAAGAAGTTATAGATGGTGGTTTTGGTTACAGCTTAGCACCTACTTTAAGACAAATGTGGACTGTAGCAGGTAGATTTGGTCATGATGAAGGGGTATTTACCTTAGTTTTTTGTGGAGAAATTTGTGGTGTGGGTAACAGAACTACTGGACGTTTAGGATATCCTGGAGATGCGGGTGGCTGGACAGAAACCTTTGGAGAAATAGCATTTTTTGAAGATATGGAAGCTGATGCTAATGCCCAAGGAACGACTGCTCGTTTTGAAGATACTTATATTTTAGAAGTCATCCCTAGGGGTGATGAACCTAATGGCGCAGATTGGAGAAATTTTGAAAATGAAGCACATCCTGTACTACGTAAAGTTGGAGGTGGAGATGTAAATGAGGGAGAAGTCGTTAATAGCACGAATACAGATATTAATAGGTATTTTCTAAGGTATGCAGATGTTTTATTAACTTATGCAGAAGCTGCTGGACGTTCAGGCGCGGCAAGTGCTGATGCTTGGGAAGCCTTAAACATGGTACGTAGAAGAGCTGCTGGATTGGATCCAAACACTCCAGCACCTGCCGTTGATATCACTACAGGGGATCTTGCAGAACTCGCTTTCACCGAAAGAAAATGGGAATTAGCTGGCGAATACGAAAGATGGCATGATTTAGTAAGACTCGATAGAGTCGCTGAAGCATTTGTGAACAGATCACCAGATGAATTGGTTGATACGGTTAATAGCAGAACGCCTTCTGCCGATGGACCAAGCGCTTATTATACACCCATACCGCAATCTGAAATTGATAGAGCACCTCAACTAGGGAATTAAAAAACTGAAAAAATTGAGTTAAAACAATAGATTAATTGCTTAAAAAGCGAGACCATTCTTAAAATTATTTTGGGAGTTGTCTCGCTTAAAATTTCATGGCTAAACCAGTATAAAAGAAATTTAGCCCAAAGGCTTACTGTCTGTTAAATCATAAATGTAAGATCAAGTAGTGGTAACTGCAATTAAAACTATTAATTTAGTGATCCAACTAGCCTTAAAAATTCAGCTCTATATCCATTACTATCTTTTCCTCTACCTAAATGAGCTAAAGCAATTACGTCTTCCTTTTTAGAATTATTATGAAATTGAGAGTGTCTTAATTGCATTCCGAAAAGTGCGACCGAAGCTGCAAAATTCATATCTAAAGAGGGCATATCTATTTTATCTTTTGTTATGTGAACCATTTCTATGCTTTTTTCTCCATCAGGTTTTTTATATCTAAATTTTACTGTAAACAATTCGTCCGAATATTCTGGTTTTATATTAGGTTTAGTGTATTTTAAATCGTTAACTGTTTTTAAATAATCACTTTCTATACCATTAGGAATTACTTCATACAAGGCTGTTACTGTATGCCCACTTCCTAATTCGCCAGCATCTTTGGTATCATCAATAAAATCTTCGGCAGCTAATAGCCTATTTTCGTAACCAATTAATCGATATGCTTTTACTTTTGAAGGATTAAACTCTACTTGAATTTTTACATCCTTTGCTATTGTAAATAAAGTGCCCCCAAATTCTTTTCCAAAGATTAACTTTGCCTCTTGCATCGTATCGATGTAAGCATGATTGCCATTCCCTTTATCGGCCAATATTTCCAGTTTCGAATCTTTATAATTTCCGTAACCAAATCCTAAAACAGATAAGAATACTCCCGATTTTCGCTTTTCTTCAATTAGTTTTCCCATAGCCTTGTCACTAGAAGCCCCTACATTAAAATCGCCATCAGTGGCAAGAATCACCCTGTTGTTTCCATTCTTTTTAAAATGTTTTTGGGCTAATTTATAAGCTAACTCAATGCCTTGACCTCCAGCAGTAGAACCTCCTGCCTTTAATTGATTTAGAGCGTTTAATATGTTTTCTTTATGCTTACCAGAAGTAGGTTCTAAAACCACTCCGGCTGCTCCTGCGTAAACAACTATTGAAACACGGTCTTTTTCTCTAAGCTGATTTACTAATAATTTTAATGCTGATTTTAATAATTCTAAATGGCCACGCATTGATCCCGAAACATCGATTAAAAAAGTAAGGTTTGAAGCAGGCAAATCCTCATTATCATAGGTTTTACCTTGCAAACCAATCTTTACCAACTTGGTATCAGCATTCCATGGTGTTTTTACCACTTCGGTATTAATAGAAAATGGATGATCGCCTGTAGGTTGAGGATAATCATAATCAAAATAATTTACCATTTCTTCAATTTTAACTGCATCTACGGGAATATTAGAACCCTCATTTATTAAACGCCTTACATTGCTATATGACGCTTTGTCTACATCTATCGAAAAGGTCGATAATGGTGCTGTTTGTGTTCGTTCAAATTGATTTTCTTTTATTTGTGCATAGGCTTCCGTATTTTCTATTCTATAATTTCCTTTTTTTGTGGTGACTACGATACATCCATTTCTAGCCGATGTACCAAATAATTGTTTTGCTTTTAACGACCTGTATTCTTTCACACTTTCTATTGCTTTTGGGTCTAAAGAGGCGATTACTGAATTGTAGTTATTTTTAATAGGTACACCATCTACAATGTATAATGGTTGCTTATTTTTACTTGAGATTGTATTTATTCCTCTAATTTTTACCGAAGCCACACTACCAGAGTTTTTATTAATATTAACCCCTTCAACTCTTCCTTGCAATTGGTTTGCAATAGAATTATGATAAGATTTTTGTTTTTGTTTTTTTATTTGCGCTTTTGAAGGTTTGTATGAAGATCTTGAAGAAGTGCCATAACCTATTACCACAACTTCATCCAGACTAGAGGTATCTTCTTGCATAGAAAAGCTAATGGTGTTTGATTTCCCAACTGTTCTTTCTTCAGTAAGAAAACCAACATAAGAGAACACTAATACCTCACCTACAGAGGCTGTAATTTTGTATTTTCCATCAAAATCGGTCAAAACTCCATTTGTAGAATTTTTCACAAGAACATTCACACCTATTAACGGCGAGTAACTTGAATCGGTAATAATTCCTGAGATTGTTTTTTGTTGAGCATTTAATTGAATTGCAAATAAGGTAATTAAAATAAAGTTCAGTGTTGTTTTCATAAGTATTGATTTATTGTTTGTAGCTAAACTAAAACCAAATCAAGCTTTATAAAACCCATATTGAGTGAACGCTACTTTTAAGTTAGGCAACATGCTATTTTAGATACTCTATAATTAAAGCATCAAAAACATAACAAGATCTCTTTTACTTTTACACAACTAAACTTTAGTTACAAAAAAAGCTTCTCGTTTTCGAGAAGCTTTTTAAATTTATTTACACTAAAGAAGGCTATTAAACTTTTCCGTCCATTTTATCTTTAAGTGCTTGTAACGCATCATTTGCATCTCCTAAAGTAGGTTTAGCTTCTGCGGCTTGGCTAGCTTGTTTTGCAACAGCAGCTTTTACATTTGCCATTTCTTCAGCTTTAAAGACCGCAGTATGCGATGCTACAACTCTTTTAAACTCCTTATTAAATTCAATAATTTTGAATTCTACAGCTTCGCCTTTACCTAATTTCTTTCCATCTTCTTTTTCAAGGTGACGAGAAGGTACAAAGGCTACAATGTCTTCATTAAATGCAATGGTGGCACCTTTATCAACAATCTCAGCAAGCTCTGCAGTATGTGTTGTTCCTAGAGCAAACTCTGTTTCGTATTTATCCCAAGGATTAGCAGTAGTTTGTTTATGACCTAAAGAAAGCTTACGGCCTTCGACATCTAATTCAAGAACGATAACTTCTAAGGTATCACCTACATTACAAAACTCACTTGGATGCTTAATTTTCTTAGTCCAAGATAAATCTGAGATATAAATTAACCCATCGATACCTTCTTCTAATTCAACAAAAACACCAAAGTTTGTAAAGTTACGTACAATCCCTTTGTGCTTAGAGCCTAATGGGTATTTGGTAGTAATATCTGTCCAAGGATCGGCAGATAATTGCTTGATACCAAGTGACATTTTACGATCTTCTCTATCTAATGTTAAGATTTGAGCTTCTATTTCGTCTCCTACAGAAACAAAATCGTTAGCCGAACGCAAATGCGTAGACCAAGACATTTCAGAAACGTGTACTAAACCTTCAACACCTTCAGCAACTTCAATAAACGCACCGTAATCTGCGATTACTACAACTTTACCTTTTACTTTATCACCTACATTTACTTCTTCTCCTAAAGCATCCCAAGGGTGCTTGCTTAATTGCTTAAGACCTAATTGGATTCTGGATTTGTTTTCATCAAAATCAAGAATAACAACATTTAATTTTTGATCTAATTCTACAATCTCATTAGGATGGTTAATTCTAGACCAAGAAAGATCGGTAATGTGAATTAATCCATCTACACCACCAAGATCTATAAATACACCATAAGACGTAATGTTTTTAACCACACCTTCTAAGACTTGACCTTTTTCTAATTGACCAATAATTTCTTTCTTTTGTTCCTCAATATCGGCTTCAATAAGCGCTTTATGAGAAACCACAACGTTTTTAAATTCGTGATTAATTTTAACCACTTTAAATTCCATTGTTTTATTAACGTATTGATCGTAATCTCTAATTGGTTTCACATCGATTTGAGAACCTGGTAAGAAGGCTTCGATACCGAAAACATCGACAATCATACCGCCTTTTGTTCTACACTTAACGAAACCATTTACGATCTCTCCTGTATCATGAGCATTGTTTACACGATCCCATGCTTTAATAACACGGGCTTTTCTGTGAGATAATACCAATTGCCCTGTAGCATCTTCACGCACATCAATTAATACTTCTACTTTGTCTCCAACTTTTAAACCTGGATTGTAACGAAATTCATTTAATGAAATAACGCCTTCAGATTTTGCGTTAATATCGATAATCGCATCTCTTTCTGTGATGTGAACTACTTCTCCTGTTACCACCTCATCATCTAAAGTATCAACAAAATTTTCAGCGACTAATTTTTCAAATTCTTTTAATTGAGAATCCTCAACCTCATCAATCCCTTCTTGGTAATTGTGCCAATTGAACTCTTTTAAAAATTTTTCTGGATTTGCTTGTGCTTCAGAGACTACTGGAGCTTCTTTTTTGGTTACTTCTTCAGTTGTAACTTCGTTCTGTGTTGCTTTTTCAGCCATTTAATATGATTCTGCAATACACTACTTTAAATCTTTCGCTTTCACAATAATTGCAAGTGCATTGCGTTTGTATTCTGAATGCTCTGGAAGATTTTAATCAAATAACAAACAGAAGTGTTAGTTTTAGTCTTTATATCCCTTTTTGTCTTCCAAATATATTTGCCAAAAGGAGTGCAAAAATATAATTTTTAAATCATTTTCCCTAATCTTAAATATTTTTTTTAATACTGATTTTCAACAGAGTAACTAAAACAACTCAAATCTATAGATCTTGTAATTGTATTTTTAGAATATTTTATTACCTTTAGAATTCACAAAATTATAAACAAATTTATTTTATTATGGCTGTAAGAGCAAAATATCAAGATGTACTTGACCTAGGAGAAAAATTAAACATTGCTAATGGTGACGTTAGTGAAGAAAATGGCGTACTTAAAGTGTCAGGTACTGCAAAAACTCAATACGAAAAAAACTTAATTTGGGATGCTATTAAAAACGCTGGAGGTGAAAGCCCTAGTGATATTGTAGCCGATATTAATGTTGAAGACACTAGCGTTTTTCACAGACATGTCGTACAAAGCGGCGAAACTTTAGGTAAAATAGCGGCACAATATTATGGTAGCGCTGGAAAGTATAACGAAATTTTTAAAGCGAATACTGATATTTTAAAAAATCCAGACGTGATTCACCCTAATCAAGAATTAATAATTCCTAACCTCTAGGAATTAAAAAAAGTTATTTAAAAGCCGGATTTTCTTAGTTGAAGATTCGGCTTTTTGTATTTAGTAAAATGTAATAACTTCTATTGAAGAAATTAACAGGCACGCCCATTTATTTGGAAACAGAAATAGTTAGTTATTTAAGATATAAAGCTCCCCTATCTGCTAATCCCAACAAATCTTTTGATTTGGTTTTAGAACGAAAAAGATAACATAAAAGTTTTACTATGGGTTTTAATCGAAAGTTTATTACTTTTAATTCCCATATTTATCATAACCGAGATGTTACAAGCAAGTAAAATTAAATTATTCTGTTATGAAAAAAAATATATTGTTAGTTTACATATGTATACTATTTATTGGGTGCAATAGTAATAATAATATTTCAAAAACATCAAAAAAAGTACCTTTTGATTATATGTATATGCAAAGGGCCTATCCTACAGGTAAAATTAGCTCGAATGCATCAAGAATAGCTATTGCTCAAAAAAAGTCTATGATTGCAAGAAGACAAGGTATTCAATCTGCAATTTGGGAATTTGCTGGTCCAGAAAATATAGGCGGACGTATTACAGATATTGAAATCCCTATTGATCAGGCACAAGTTTATTATGTAGGAACAGCTTCAGGCGGTATTTTTAAAACTACTAATGGAGGGGCAAATTGGAATCCTATATTTGACAGCTTTGAATCCTTAGCCATTGGTGACATAGAAATATCTAAATCAAATACAAATACCATTTGGGTTGGCACAGGAGAGGTAAATGCTGGCGGGGGTTCATTAGCATATGATGGGAATGGAATATATAAAAGCACAGATGGTGGACTTAATTGGATTAATAAAGGCCTTTCTGAAGTAGGAAGTATATCAAAAGTAATGATTGACCCAAATGATGAGAATACAATCTATGTTTCTGCAATGGGACCACTATTTATAAAAGACAATAATCGTGGCGTTTATAAAACTACAGATAATGGTTCTACTTGGAATAAAATTCTTTTTGTAAGTGACATCACAGGAGTAATAGATATGGTAAATCATCCTACTAATAGTAACATCCTTTATGCAGTAACTTGGGAACGTATTCGTACACCTCAGAATAGAATATATGGAGGTAAAACATCAAAAATTTACAAATCGATAGATGCTGGTAATAATTGGGTAGAGTTAACTAATGGACTCCCTAGTTTAGCTAATGATAATGGAAGAATTAGTATAGCACTTTCCCAATCTAATCCAGATGTATTATATGCCCGTTATGCCAATGCTAGAGGAAGCATAAAAGGTGTATATCGAACTAACGATGGAGGAAATACTTGGATTGAAGTTAACTCTTCTCAATTAACCAATGTTGGTTTTCATTGGTGGTTTAGAGGTATTTATGTAGATCCTTTAGATGAAGACACTATTTATAATGTGGATTTTGTTGTTGAAAAATCTACAGATGGTGGTAATAATTGGTTTGAAGTTTTTCCTAATGTTCATGTAGACCAGCACGCATTAGCTTTTAATACCCAAAATGGTAATGAAATTCTATTAGGAAATGACGGAGGTTTATATAAAAGTAATGATAGTGGGGCTAGTTCAACAAAATATCTTAATCTCCCCATTACTCAGTTTTATCGATTTTATGTAGACCCTCAAAACCCTAATAAAATCTACGGAGGGTCTCAAGATAATAGTACTATAAGAACAACTACGGGAAATCTTAATGATTGGAATATTATTAATGGAGGCGACGGATTTCAGCCCTTGGTAGATGCGAATGATACTAATGTTATCTATGCGCTTTCTCAAGGAGGTAATTTAGTAAAATCAACAAATAATGGTCGAAATTTTTCAAATGCCACAAATGGAATTTCAAATGCAGACAGAAACAATTGGGACACACCCATAACTTTTGATCCGCAAGATTCAGAAACATTGTACTATGGAACACAACGCTTATGGAGAACCACAGATGCAGCGGCAAATTGGACAGCCATTAGTCCTGATTTAACAAATGGTCCTGCAATAGGAAACTTAAGCTTTGGAACTATTACTACTATTGATGTATCACCAATCAATAGTGACATTATAATAGTTGGAACAGATGATTCAAATGTTTGGATTTCTGAAGATGCAGGTGTAAATTGGAATAATATATCCAGCACATTACCTAACCTTTGGACGACTAAAGTTCTAGCAGATAGAGACGATGTAAATGTTATTTATGCTGTATTTTCTGGGTATAGATACGGAACTAATTTAGGACATGTATTTAAAAGCACTAATGCTGGAACCAATTGGGTAGATATTGGAAGTAATTTACCAAACATTCCAGTAAATGACATTATAAAAGACTCACATGGCAACTTATTCTTAGCAACAGACGTGGGAGTATTTGCAAGTAATAATGATGGTGCAAATTGGATTCCTTTTGGAGATAATATGCCATCTGTTGTGGTTACAGATTTACATATTCAAGAGACAGAAGAGTTACTTTATGCCGCGACTTATGGTCGCTCTGCTTACAAAGTTAGTATTAGTGATAACCCACTATCTACAACATCTAATTATTTGGCTCAAGAACTAAAAATATATCCTAATCCTACGTCAGAAATGATCACTATTTCTCTTCCCAAATCTTTTGCTACAATCAATTTAACTTTATATGATAGCATGGGTAAGGCCGTTTATGAAAGTAATATTATAGGAAACACTACTACTCTGGACATTTCACATTTTAGTAAAGGAATTTATTATGCAAAGATTTCTGAAGGCAATAATTCTACAGTAAAAAAATTGATTTTTAATTGAAGCTTTTAAAAAGTGAATTAGCGTGTTTAAATGCAAAAACTTATGATTAAAACTGCGTGTGATTAACTACATATCCTCAAAAACACGCTCTACAAGTCGTAAAATTAACTTAAACTGCTCTTCTTGAGTAAAACCTGTATTGTCTATTACTATAGCATCTTCAGCTTTTCGTAGCGGGGAATCTTTGCGATGAGAATCGATATAATCTCGCTCTTGTACGTTCTTTAAAACGGCTTCAAAAGTAACCTTATCGCCTCTAGATATAAGTTCATCATATCGTCTTTTAGCGCGTTTTTCTGGAGAAGCCGTCATGAATATTTTTAATTTAGCATAAGGAAAAACAACAGTCCCAATATCTCTACCATCCATAACAAGCCCTTTATCTTCGCCCATTTTTTGCTGCTGTTTTACTAACTGGTAACGCACTTCTGGTACCGTTGCCACTTTGCTTACTTTATTAGAAACCTCTAGAGTACGTATTTCTTTTTCTATATTTTCACCATTAAGATAGACTTCGGCAAAACCTAAAGTTGGGTTAAATTTAAAATTAATTTTTACCTCATTTAATTTAGAAACTAATCCAAGTACATCAAAATGATCATCATCTATTAAATTATGAGTCATTGCAAAAAAGGTAACCGCACGGTACATAGCTCCAGTATCGACATATACATAGCCTAAATGTTTTGCTAATTCCTTAGCGACTGTGCTTTTACCCGTAGAAGAATAGCCATCTATAGCTATGATTATTTTTTGCACTATTGTAAGTCTATTTGCACACCAAAAAAGTTAGAATTTGCTGCGCTTGTGTATTTGGCATGTGTATAACTAAATCTAAATCGATTTAATTTTAAAGAGAACCCAGCTGATAAACCAGAGAAATTTCTTTGCTCTACAATTCTTAATTCTTCTGCTCGTCTAAAGTTATAACCAATACGCACATTAAATCCTCTTCTTGGAAATAACTCAGCGCCTATTATGGTATGTCTTATAACTTCATTAAGGATACCTATTTCTTCTTGAGTTTGATTGCCTTCCAAATCGGTGAGTACTCGAGAGGGGTTAGAAAATGCAATGGGCCATTGTTGTAAATTTTCTAATGTAAAATGCCATCGAATGGGTACGTTTTCTAGTTCTTGAGAGAAGCCTAAATTTACTTCTAAGGGCAATGATTCTTGCACCTCATTATAAGTAGTTATTTGTGTGCCTAGGTTTCGCACCACTAAAGTAGCTTGAAATGCTTTTTCTGTATTAGAATACAAAATTGCCAAATCTGTAGCCACACCCAAAGAACTGTATTGTTCTAAAGTAGATGAAATAAATTTAACATTGGCACCACCATAAAAATCACTATTCCCTAATTGTTTGGCATAACCAACCGAAATAGCGGCTTCATTTCCAGAAAAAGTAGACGTGGCGTTACCTTGTTCATCAAAACCATCAAAATCACCATAACCAATATAATTAATGCCAACATGAAAGGTGTTTGCTGTTGCTTTGGTTTCGCCATCAATTTCTTTTTCTTTTTTGAAGGTACGCGCATAAGCGGCATTACCATAAGAAATACCTCCTAAATAACTGGTGAAGTTGGCAGAAACCTGATTACTCATTTCAGAATTTATCGTCGAAGGATTATACAAAGGCTGTGTAACATCGTAATCGACATTAGTGATCGATTTTCCTCCTAAAGCTGCTTGCCGAGGTGAAGAGACCAAATTTAAAAATTGATAGGTCGATCTTCCTCCTAGTTGCCCATAAGAATGGCTACTAAAAAATAACACAAGTAGTACGAATATATTTCTAATCATAGCATATGCAAAATAACTAAATCTATCATAAAACGTTGAATAACCAAATTTATTTTTGATTAATTTTTAGCTCTTGCCCTACACTTATATTATTTGTAACCAATGCGTTTATTTTTTTAAGATCTTGTACGCTCATTCCAAAGCGTTTAGCGATACTATAAAGGGTGTCCCCTTTTTTTATTTTATACGACGATTTATTGTTGGTTTTAACAATACTTTTTACAACTTCGTCTTTAGGTATTAGAATGTGTTTATTATCTTCCTTTACGGCATCACCTTTTTCAACGATACTTTTCCTTATAGGTGTTTCTTCCTTTGTAAGAACTACTTTTTGTTGGTTAACAACCCTATTATTATTTTTAACGGGACTAGTTACAGAGGCTCTTATCGCTTTTTCTCTAGTTAAATTTACACTTGGTGCATTTAATGAAGCAGGGGTTTGTCCCGGCCGGAGTCTTGCTACTATTGTTTCTTTTCCACTGGTTCCTGTTACAGGACTACTCGATTTTACGGGTATTCTCTTAACTATTTTTAGTTTTTGACCTATACTCAAGGCCGTTTTAGTTAATTTATTTTGAGATTTTAATGCCGCTATCGGTAAACCATATTTTCTTCCTATAATGGACAAGGTTTCTCCTTTCTTTACTGTATGGGTTTTAGTTTCTTTATAGATAACACCTGTTTCAGTTGTTTTTAGTTCATTGGCATCTGTCTTGGCGTGTTCTCGGTAAACAAATTCTCCTGTTTTTGTCGATATAAATGCTTCTTTTTCTTCAATGACTATGGGAATGAATTCTTCTTCTACATCTTGAGAAAATAAATTCATAGACACTAGAACCATTAAAATTAATCCTATAAACTTCATGTGTTTTTTCCTGTTATTATTGAAGTGGTTTAAACTTTTTCAGTTTGTTAAAAAAATGCTTTTTTGCGTCCCTATTTTACAATTTTTGACTTCCGTTGCGCTGTTATGCAACTAAAAAATTGCTATATCTGGTCACAAAAACACTATTTTTCGCTTAAATCAAACAAGTTTAAACCACTTCATTTAGAAAGCTTATTGCTTATAAACCTCCTGTAATTATAGTTTTTTTGCATTTTTCACCTTAG
>CALDCO010000086.1 GCA_937937185.1 uncultured Flavobacteriaceae bacterium | reverse complement strand
GCAATTCTGGTCGTGGCGGTTATAGAAGAAGTTCTGGCGGTTTTGGCGGTGGCGGAAGCTTTGGAGGTGGTGGCTTTGGCGGTGGTTTCGGGGGCGGAAGTTTTGGCGGCGGTGGTGCTTCTGGTGGTTGGTAATTTCTTTAGCTATTATATAGCTAAATCAATATAAAATAACATTTATATTCATAGAAAAAACTCAGGTTTTTGCGTTAAAAAGCCTCGATGCAGCGAAGGCTATACCTGCGTTTTTGCCTTAAACTCTATGTTTTTTCTTTATAAACCTTAAACGCCATTTTATATAGGTTCAGCTATAAATTTATCGCAATACATGTCTTTTTTCCTGCTGTCCTATTTTTAACTTTAAAATTACCCTAGGCAATAGATACGTTTTTAATCTTCAAAAATAAAATCGTGGTCGTTTGTTTTTCCTTTAGAACCTAAACTATTAAATTTCCAACTAAAACTAAGCATAAAATATTGTTGTAATACTGTACTTTGAGAATCTTGAATATAATCTTGATTAGCGACACGCCTGGCATTAGTATTCTGATTAAGTAAATCGAATACTTTTAAAGTGATGGCGCTTTTATCTTTAAAAACAGAATAGGCTAGAGTCGAATTCCAAAACCAAGCACTGCGCTGAAATCCGGGAGCAACATCTGGGTTAAAATTATAGCTTATATCGTTTCGCCATTCTAACTTTTCAGGTAAAAAAGTAGCGGTTCTTAAACCAGCCGAATGTCGAGTAAAAGCTCGATCTTCAAAAGCTTCAATATCATAAGCATTGTTTGTAAAGGTAATTCTGTAGTAGGGTTTAAATTCGAATGCTTTTTCCCAAATAAAATCCACCCCAACATTAGGAGTAATTGAGGATACTGTACTCGAATATTTTACCTCATTATTAAAATTTATGGTCTTATCGAGATTTGTCCAAGCTCCAAATTTAAACTTAACATTGCGGAGTGAATCTATTTTAACTCGCTTACTATAGCTACCAGAAATACCAAAGTTAAAATTACCATTAACATTTTCGTAAGTCGTTGTTCTTTGTAATGTTTCTGGATCTATTACTGTTTTCGATGTGACTTGATTATTATTAATGTCGCCATTAAAAAAAAGATACATCCCTGTTCTTTTTTGCCAGTCATAATTATTAAACCCGCCATAAATGCTATGATTATCTGATGGTTCTAAGTTTGGATTACCGATAATGGTGTTTAACGGATTAGAAACATCATTAAAGGCCTGTAATTGCCTAAGCGCTGGCGGATTATTTCCTAAATAATAGCTAAAGTAAACCGATGCTTTTTTGCTAAATCTATAATTCACATTATAATCTAATTGTATCGTCTTAAAATCTCGTTCTACATTAAACTGAGCACGCAATAAATCTTCATTTTTTAAAGTTCTAATATTATAATCGACTTTAAATCGGGTAGACCACTTTTCTCCCTTATACCTCATAGAAATACCAGGTGTGCTCTGCGAATCGATATAGTTAAAATCGGTACTTAAATCGATGTTAAAGTCGGAAAATGTTTGAGAAATCTCATTAAAATCGAAAGTACTCTGGGTATTTTCATCTTCATCTCTGGAGTATTCGTATTCAAAATTAAGAAACAGTTTTTTTGCGATAAGTGGCAAACGATAAGCTATGTTTGAGTAAACCTCATTATCTTTATTATCACCTTTAGTAAGCTGATTTCTATCTATAACTTCAGGGTTAGCTCCAAAAATAACTGTATTAGAGGTTAAAAAGTCATCACTTTTTTCAGTTCCAAAGCTATTTTCCATTTCAAAACGCAAAAAGGCTCCCCTACTTCCCAGGCGTTTAGTAACGCTTAAGTAATTTGATGCAGATTGCGCTATGCGTTCCACATTAGAGTTCACTGAAGATTGATTAGTTAATATGCGGTTTTCATTTAAGGTTTCATCTTCGCTATTATAATGCGTATTGGTTTGAGAATAATTAAAAGATGGGGTGATGTTGATTAAAAAAGTAGAATCTGTTTCTATTTCGAATTCTAAGTTAACGCCATGACTATCGGTATTATTATTTGATACAGAATTAGAATTGGTAAAAAATCTTGAATTTGATAAAATTGTTTCTCTTTGAGAAGAATTTTCATTAACAGAATTACTTGAAGAATAAAAATAATCGCCATTCACATCGGTACTTTCGCCTAGTTTATCTGCGTAATTTGCTCCTGCAATTTGGGATGTGGTAATGCCTTGTCCCCCACCAAAAGACCTTCCATTTATCGAAAAAGAACCATTTCTTCCATAAACTGTGCCTCCCCTTCCCCCAAACATTTTTGAAATCTCACCAAAACTAAATCCTGGCGAGTTGGTATTGTTACCGCCTGCTAAAACACTTACGCGCCTATCATTATTAAAAACATTAACCATTCCAGCAAGTTCATATCGTTTATCGGTTCCTCCTCCAGCTGATACACGCCCAAAAACACCTTTGTTATTTTCCTCTTTAATGGTGAGGTTTATTGTTTTGTTTTCCTTGTCTCCTTCCTCGCCTGTAAAAGCTTCAGACTTAGTTTTTGTATCGACCACTTGTATTTTTTCAATAATATCCTTTGTTAAATTTTTTGTTGTAATTGATGGATCATTACCAAAAAAAGGTTTCCCATTTACTAAGATTTTATTTACTTCTTTCCCATTTACTGTTATTTTTCCTTCATCATCTATTTCTACTCCAGGCAATTGTTTTAACAAATCTTCTACATTTGCATCTTTCTTCGTTTTAAAAGACTTAACATTAAATTCTAAGGTGTCTTTTTTAATGGTTACTGGAGCAACAGACTTAATTACGACTTCATCTAATGCGTTTGAATTTACTTCTAATGGAATCGTTTCTAAATCAAACTCTTTTTTGTCCATTTTCAATTTTTGAAAATAGGTTTTATACCCCACGTAGGAAATAAAAAGGTTAAGATATTGATCATTAGTTACATCCTCCAACTTAAAAGTACCATCCTTATCGGTAATAGTATAAGTTACCAAAGTACTATCTTTAACTCGCTGTAAATAAACTGTAGCGGCCTCTAATGCAGATTGATCGTCTTTAGCGATAAGCGTTCCTGTGATTTTAAATTCTTGAGACTGCGCAGATAATAATGTAAAAAAAAAGGTGACTAAAAAAAATAGATTACATTTCATAGGGCCTTGACTTGATTGATGAATTTTATTTAAAACCCTGTAAAATTAAATTTATTATTCATCTATTTATCTTAAAAGAACTATAAAGTTTCACCTCTTAACTTGATTTCGATTTAAAACTTAATGGTTGTATTGATTGTAATCCCATTCCAACTTTCAAATTATCCTATTAAACGTGATTTCTATGTAAGAAAATTTACGTCAGGCAGAGTGATTTTCGATAGAAAATTGTATCGAAGACCAATAAATTTTCAATCAAAGCCTAATTTCGATACAGTTTTTCTACGTTTCACTTTGAAAAACTACTCAATTTGACGGCTTTTTCATTCTAAATCTTAGATCATCACATTATTAAAATGTCTTTATTAAACCTCTATCTAAGAATAAAAAAGCATAGGTAAAACCCTCTCTTATTCAACAGTTATAGAAAAAAAGCTAAAGATAAACCCACAAAAACCGTTACTAACATCAAAATAAACGCCTGTTAAAATTGACATTCAAAACCTAAAAAGAAAATAAACAGTTACGACTTTATGACCAGACACTAAAAAGAATCTTGAAACTTCTTTATGTTATAATACTTAGAGATAAGTTGAATTAGAGGTATTAGTTGTATAAATCTTTACACTTACAAACTGGTCTAAGGAAATCGAACTTATACGATAATAATATTTCATGAGATCCAGTTGTAAAAGCACCTAAACCCGAAGTTATAAAGTCGTAGGCATATCCTGCTGTAAATTTTTCGGTGACTTTAAAATCAAAGATGGCGGCAAAAGAATCTCCTAATCGATAAGCACCTCCTAACCATAATTTTTGATTGAGATAAAATAGTACAGAAAAATCGGCAGAAAGTGGAGCCCCATCTGTGTATTTTATTAAAAACGAAGGTTTTAATTGTAAATTACTAGTTCTAATATCTATCAACGCACCACCATTTATAAATACACTCGATCTGTCAAAAGATGTGAAACCAGTATTATTATCTTCAAAAGTAAATATTTTAGGGAGGGAAGCGCCTAGGTAAAAAGATTCGCTTCTAATGTATAAACCGATACCAGCATTTGGTAACCAACTAAAATTAATTGTATTAAGAAAGTCGTCTCGACCTGCATCTGGATCATTCAACAAGTCTTCATCTATGTCGTATTTCGTGGCTCCAGCTCTAACACCAAAGGCTAATCTATATTTTTGATCCTCATCTAAATCTATAGTATAGGAGAAATTAGCAAAAGCATCGGTTGTGCTTTCAAACCCTAATTCGTCTCTAACTACAGATAGACCAACACCAACATTTTTCAAAGATGGAATTAATGTATGTCCTGATAAAGTTTGTGTTGTTGGAGCGCCATCTATACCTACCCATTGGCTTCTATGTAGTAAATTGATAACCATAGCTTGTCTGGAACCCGCAAAAGAGGGGTTAAAAGCTATTGTATTATACATATATTGCGTGAACTGAGGACGCTGTTGAGATTGCACAACAAACGAAGTCACTAATACAATACCCAAAATAAGCATTTGTTTTGTTATCTTCATTTTCTTAACTACTTCCTAATAAAATAAACCCTTGAATGGGATCAATCTCTTCCGCCGTGTCCTTAAACTTAACGATGTAATAATAGGTCCCAGTGGGTAAATTTCCAGAGGCTCCTATTGAGCTGTTTGGCGATTCGCCTTTCCAAGTATTATCATAATTTGAATTTGAATACACTCTAACGCCCCATCTATTATAAACATCTAGGCTAATAGAGAACGCACAAAGTCTTGCATTAGTATTTTTTATTTCATAGGCGACCTCCAAAAAGTCGTTTACACCGTCATTATTAGGTGTTACTAGTTTTGAAACACTTATATCATCTGCCAAAGTCTTCACACATTTTAAACAATCACCATTAACATCTACATTAACTACGGTTATAAATTCACAATTACTCGAACTCGTATAGGTGTAAGTAAACTCATGGTTTCCAATTGGTGCATTCAATGGCTCAAAAACGCTACCATTCAATACAAGGGGACTGGTCGTTGTCCACTCACCTGTTAACATATCGGTATTGGTTATAAAATCATTTAAATCTATTGATGGATCTTCAACACATATATTGGTCGCTTGTGTATCTGAAACGCTTGTCGTTTCCACACGTACTTCTTGAGTAAATACATCTTGATTGTTACAGTCGTCTGAAACGGTCCATGTACGCGTTATAATCGACACCATTGGCTCTACTTGATCTGTAGTTTCCTCATAGTCTACCGTAACATTTGCCGTACAATTATCGGTAAATTCTAATAATGGTGGTTCAGGGACATCATCACAACTAATGGTTATCGACGGCTCTAATGTTGACATTAATTCTGGTACAACATCATCGTTTATTGTGATGGTTTGCGATACGTCTATACTATTATTACAGGCATCTGTTACTCTATAAATTCTGGTAATCGTTTCTGGGCAGCTCTCATTATTTGAAGTGTCAGATATAAATGCTACTGTTGGTATTGAACAATTATCAGCAACATTACTTACTAAACTGATGTCCGGCTGAGGCACCTCTGCAATACATTGTAGTCCTGTTATAGGACTTAAACTATCTGCCGTTGGTGCTTCATCATCATTTATCATAATCGTTTGTGTTACATTAATACTATTATTACAAGCATCTGTAACACTGTAAGTTCGTGTAATAGTTACTGGGCAGCTTTGACCATCTGACTCGTCTGACACAAACGCCACTGTTGGTATTGAGCAATTATCGGCCGCATCGGTAACCACATCGATATTTGCGGCAGGAACGTCTTCTATACATGCCACACTAATTGCCTCTAAATTACTCGCCGTTGGTGCTACATCATCATTTACCATAATCGTTTGCGTCACATTAATACTATTATTACAAGCATCTGTAACACTATAAGTTCGTGTAATAATTACTGGACAGGTTTGACCATCTAACTCGTCCGACACAAACGCCACTGTTGGTACTGAGCAATTATCTGCCGCATCGGTAACCACATCGATATTTGGTTCAGGAACATCTTCTATGCATGCTACATTAATTGCCTCTAAGTTACTCGCTGTTGGTGCTATATCATCATTTACCATAATCGTCTGTGTCACCTCTGTGCTATTGCCGCAAGCATCAGTAACACTGTAAAGTCTGGTTATGGTAATGGGACAGGTTGTCCCCTCTATGGTATCCGATACAAATGCAACGGTAGGGGTTGAACAATTATCGGCCTCATCGATAACCACACTTGGGTCTTCTGCCGGAACATCCTCCAAACACTGCACACTTAATAATTCTGGATTGGTAGCTGTGGGCGGCACAACATCTTCGATCCTTATGGTTTGCACATAATCTGCTATGGTAACGCCACACTGGTCTGTGAAATTCCAACGGTTCGTATACGTCCCTGCATTTGGACAATCTGGCTCTGGAACAAATTCCCCTGCGATTCTATTTAAGGTTATAAACTGAAATGGATTACACTTATCGGTTATTGGCGCTAGTAATTGAGCCGCTTCTAATCCTGCGACATCCTCGCAACTGAGGGTTCGGTCTAAATCTTGTGGTGCTGTTGCCCAATTTATTGGAGGTTGAACAACATTAATAATTACTGGAGTATCTAAACAAGTGCTAGGATCCACAGTGCTTATCGAAATTAAAGGATCGTCTGGATTAGTTGCCCCATTAAATGAAGCTTCAAACATAATCTCGAAATCTAGATCACAATTTTCTTCTAAAAAAAAGCAATCGTCTTTTATCATAAATTGCATATCGATCCCCAATGGAGGGCTACCTACATCTAAAATCCCATCCGCCACTTCGAAAACCAATAGGTTATCTGGTAATTGATTATAAGTAAACGTAACACCTGGCGGTAAATTTGCTGGAGGCACAAATACCAATTGATTTGGCAAATTTGAGGATAAACTCAAATTTAATGTATCGTCATTTCCTCGATTTTCTAAATTAAAATTAAAACCTATAATATCGCCCGGATTTGGGGTTGGACTTCCTTGGGTTTGAGTGATTAAC
>CALDCO010000085.1 GCA_937937185.1 uncultured Flavobacteriaceae bacterium | reverse complement strand
AGGTCTAAGCTAGGATTGAAAATAAAAACAAAATGAAAATTGAAACATTAGAAAAAGACTACTATTACCATATTTACAACCGAGGTATTAATAGTGAAGTTATTTTTAATGATAAAAACAATATGAATTATTTTCTGAAATTAGTTGAAAAACACTTGAAAGAAAAAATGGAAATAATTGCGTATTGTCTCATGAATAATCATTTTCATTTCGCAGTAAGAGTTACCTCAAACCAAAAAGAAGCCTCTCAAGCATTTTCAAATTTATGTAATGCCTATTCAAAAGCATTTAACAAACAAAGTAATAGAACCGGAACTTTATTTGAAAGACCTTTTAAACGAAAAAAAATTAAAGATGAGAATTATTTAAAGAATTTAATTCTTTACATTCATCAAAATCCAGAAAATCATAAAGTAGTTACAAAATTTGAAAACTATGAATTTTCGTCCTATAAAAGTTATAATAACAAAACACCATCTCTTATCACTTCGGGCAAAGAGGTTGTTTTAAAGCTATTCGATAATTTGGAAAATTTTAATTATTGCCATAAGTCAGACCTGTCTGATTTTGATCCCGAAGCTTCGGGACTGGCAGGTCTTAGTGAGAAACCAAAACCGATCTCTTTTAAAGACAATTTTTTTAAATACCTACACGAATTACAAGATACCATTACTTTTGCTTTTGAAACCCTAGATGGGAAAGCGAAATTCCAAGAAGACCTATGGAAACGCCCTGAAGGCGGTGGCGGAAGAACTCGAATAATAGAAAATGGAGAAGTTATAGAAAAGGGAGGCGTTAATATATCTGGCGTTCATGGAAAACTTCCCGACACCATGCAAAAGTATTTTGGGGTAAGAGACGCCAATTTTTTTGCTTGCGGTTTAAGTCTCGTTATTCATCCAAAAAACCCAATGGTTCCTACGGTTCACGCCAATTGGCGTTATTTTGAGATGTACAATACCAAAGGTGAAATTGTAGACCAATGGTTTGGCGGCGGACAAGATTTAACGCCCTATTATTTGTTTGATGAAGACGCCAAACACTTTCATCAAATTTGCAAAACAGCTTGCGATCGTCATAATCCTAAATTCTATTCAAAATACAAAGCCCGTTGCGATGAGTATTTCTATAACTCGCACCGTAATGAAGGCCGTGGTATTGGCGGTTTATTTTTCGATTACTGTAAAGCTTCAGAAGATATGTCTATGCAAAACTGGTATGATTTTGTTACCGAAGTAGGCAATAGTTTCCTCGACGCTTATATTCCGATAGTAGAAAAAAGAAAAGAATTACCCTATACTGAAGCCCAGCGCAACTGGCAAGAAATTCGCCGTGGGCGTTATGTAGAATTTAATTTAGTACATGATAAAGGCACCCTTTTCGGATTAAAAACCAATGGCAGAATAGAGAGTATTCTTATGAGTTTACCACCCCATGTGCAATGGGTTTATGATCATAAACCAGAACCCGGAAGCGAAGAAGAACGGTTAATACAAATATTACAAAACCCTAAGGATTGGTGTTAATAGAGTACTTGTTAGCCTTCGTTAGAAGCTAATTAGCTTATAAAACAGTTCATAGTTAGAGAAAAAACTACCAATAGTATCGTTTAAGATAGTCTTCTCAGCTAAAAGCACATTAACAACTAATTAATTTTTAACTTTGATACTCAATAAGCCCTGCTAAATTTAATTCCCTTAAGGATTTAAAAATTAAAAATTATGTTTCCAATAAGACGAAATAGAAGATTAAGAACCACCAAAGCCATTCGGTCTTTAGTAAAAGAAACCATAATAACACCTAACGATTTTTTAGTGCCACTTTTTATAGTAGAAGGGCGAGGAGTTAAAGAAGAAATTACCTCGATGCCAAATTATTATAGGTTTAGTTTAGACCTGTTAGAAGCTGAAATTAAATGCTTATGGCAACTGGGTTTAAAATCGGTACTACTCTTTGTTAAAGTTCCTGAGGCATTAAAAGACAATAAAGGAACTGAGGCTTTAAACCCAGACGGATTAATGCAACGCGCCATTAAAACCGTAAAAAATGCTTGTCCAGAAATGTTAGTAATGACCGATGTGGCTTTAGACCCTTACTCTTCTTTTGGGCATGATGGCATTATTAAAAATGGTAAAATTATAAACGATACGACGGTTAAGGTTCTTGCTGAAATGAGTGTGTCGCATGTGCAAGCTGGTGCTAATTTTGTTGCGCCAAGCGACATGATGGATGGGCGTATTCTTGCCATTCGTCAAGCCTTAGACCAAGAACACTACATTGATGCCGGTATTATGAGCTATAGTGCAAAATATGCTTCCGCTTTTTATGGGCCTTTTAGAGAAGCTTTAGATTCTGCCCCAGCTACGGTTAAAAATATTCCAAAAGATAAAAAAACATACCAAATGGATTTTGCTAATCGCCATGAAGCCATAAGGGAAACCAAAATGGATATTGATGAAGGTGCCGATATTGTTATGGTTAAACCTGGCTTATCTTATTTAGATATTGTTAGGGATCTTAGAAATGAAGTGAATGTCCCTATCGCCGTGTACCAGGTTTCTGGAGAATATGCGATGTTAAAAGCAGCCGCAGAAAAAGGATGGTTAGATCATGATGCTGTAATGATGGAACAAATTATGGCGATAAAAAGAGCTGGAGCAAACCTTATTGCGTCTTATTTTGCTAAAGATGTTGTTAAAATCTTGAATGATTAACAACAAAATGCACAATAAATTTAATTTTAACATTTGTGAGTATTTTAAAAATATAATTTAAACAGTAATTCAATTTAAATCATTGATTTACATGTGTTTAAATATAAATTATACGGCTATGTTGTTCGTCCATTTCGATGAATGGTAATTATGAAAAATACTTTTAATCGTATTTTTTTACTTTTAATCGTGTTTTTGTTTATTTTTTTTGTATTATTGTAGTCCCCAAATCAATGATCCATGAAAAATACTACCCAAATCGGCCTACTGCTCTTATTTTCGTTTTTATATGCTATAAATACCAATGCCCAAGTTGAAGCTCATCTTATAGATGGAGAAGGCTGGGCCAAAGGAAACTTGGTTGAAATAGGAATTAATCAAAAAGGCGTTTTTGGCGCATATTCAGAAAACAAACCGGCAACATTTCATACCAACCGAGAAGAAAGAGGCAATGGCATTTTTGGCTTTATTGCCAACCCATTAGCAGATGGCTGGGTAGATTACGACGGTGGTTTTTTTACTCCAGGCTCGCCTGAAGAAGGGTTTACTATAGAAATTAACGGCATAAATTATAGCAATAACAATGTAGATAGTTTATTTGAAATTCCCGGAGAAATAACTGATATAAACATGATTTTATCAGATTGTGGCGAAGATACTGCACAGATATTATGGGAAGGAAATATAAAAGGCCTGAATATTAAAAGATATTATAGCATTGCAAAAGAGGGGCTTTTTATTAAAATGGAAACCGTCATCGAAAATCTATCTAATGAACTTAAAGAGGACGTTTATTTTATGCATAATGTAGATCCTGATAATAATGTGACAATAAACGGATTGTTTGATACCGACATGGAACTGATCTCACAAGCGCATACAAATCCAGATAATATTAGTTTAGTAACAGCCTCTCAAGGCTCCATGGGAACACCTGAAGACATGGACGGTTCAAAGATTAGTTTTTATGCTAACGAGCCCAATGCTAGAGTAACGTTTGGTGGGTTTAGTAATAGATCTGCAAGTACTATTTGGAATGGCGATGATTTTGACATAGAAAATAAAGAAGGAAGCGAAGCGGCAGGAATTGATGAGGCCATCTCTATTGCTTTTAAATTAGAAAATATTGAACCTTCTGAAGCGGTTACTTTTACCTATTACTATGTTTTAGAAGAAATAGATAAAACGTTCGATCCTATTATTGTAAATGTATCGCAAGAGCATCCTACAACCTGTAATGGACAAGAAGGAAAAATAATCCTCTCTGGTTTAAGTGCAAACGAATCTTATGCCATTAGCTATAAACATAATGGCGAAATGGTAAGCGGCGACGTTTTTACGTCGGATAACGATGGGACTTTAGAAGTTTTAAATTTAAGTGCTGGTAGGTATTCAGACTTAACGGTACAGCTAAATGGTTGTGAAACTAGTATTAGTGCTGTTTTCGAATTATACGACCCAGAACGCCCTAACTATTTTCTAGAAAAAACAAACATTACAAATTGTGAAAATGTAAATGGTCAAATTAAAGTTTTAGCGCTTTCGCCTTTAACAGATTACACCTGTAAATACACCTATAATGGCGCAGCTATTGGACCAATAAGCGGTACTTCAGATGCAAATGGAGAAATGATAATTGATCGTCTTGAAAGAGGAATTTATAGCGACTTTAGTATCACGAAGTACAATAATTGTGAAACTTTAAATAGTGAAGTAATAGAAATACTGGCACCAGATGGACCACCTATTTATACTATACCAGAACAATTTTACTGCGATAATGATGACGATTATATAACCACTATCGATTTATCAGATTTAAATGATTTCGTTCTAGGAACAGATGCACCAAGCGAATTCGAAATAAGCTATCACGCCACTGAAACAGATGTTATTTCTAATAATACTTTACCAAGTACGAACTATAAAACTACTGGCTTAAATTCTTATACTTTATTTGCTAAGAAAACAAGTTTAAGTGACTTTTGTTATTCCTATATTCCATTTACAATTACGATTAAAACACCCATTACATTCAGTTTGAATAGTGAAACAATATGTGTAAATAGTGATGGTACAACTAATTTTGAATACGACTTACCAATTATTTCTACTGGCTTATCTGAAGATTTATATGATTTCGATTGGTTTTATGAAGGCGATCTAATTCCTGGCGAAAACCTAAGTAATTTAATGGCAGATCGCTTTGGGAATTATTCTGTTATTGTTACAGACAAAGCGACTAATTGTACTGCTATGCAAGAGACAACTATCATTCCTTCTGGACCGCCAGAAGTATTAGAGATCGATATTATTTCTGCTCCTTTCTCAAAAAATCATACCGTAGAAATTATTGCTAATGGTTATGGTGATTATGTTTATGCAATAGATAATGGTTCGTATCAAAATTCGCCTGTGTTTTCAGACATTTCCAATGGATTACACCTATTTAGTGTTAGAGATGTAAACGGTTGCGGAGTGGCAAATATAGAAAAAACATTTATAGGGTATTTAAACCATTTTTCGCCTAATAATGATGGTTATCTAGACTATTGGAAGATTAATACAGAAGATTTAAATGATCCTAAAATATATATTTTCGATAGAAAAGGAAAACTTATAACACAGCTTAAACCCAATAGCATTGGTTGGGATGGTAAGTATCATGGCAGAATTATGCCAACATCAGATTATTGGTTTAAAGTTATTTACAAAGATAATGAGAACAATATAAGAGAGTTTCGATCTAACTTTACTTTAAAGCGTTGATTTAGTGTAGTTATTAGTTTTAAATTAAACGCTATTTTAGAATTTACAAACAAGGTTGTCTCAATAATTCTTTCAATGAAAGTCTATAAGTTTAGTGCGCCGATGAAATCTTTTTGTTAATCGAAATGCGATCACTATTTTATGACAAATTATACGCTAGATAAAATTTATTAGAAAGCTTAGACTGATGTAAACTCACTTTAATAAAGTCCACTAAATATGAAATTTAGTATTTAATGTGAGTTCGACCTAAGGCTTTAGTTCGAAAAAGCCGCCAAATTGAGTGATTTTTCAAAGTGAAACGAAGAAAAATTGTATCGAAATTAGGCTTTTGATTGAAAATCACTCTGACTGACGTAAATTTTCCTTTGTCGAACTCACGTTATTTAGAACAAAAACAACCTTTTAAACATGAATAATTTCATCATTATTTAAAAGCGCATCGCCTCTTAATCGCAATAAAATTTGGGCAACGGCAATAGTATCTTTTTCGCAATAGCTAACGATGCGATCTATTTCTTTTTCTTTGTAAAATACGCGATACACTTCACTGCCATCAATATCATCTTTAGGCGATGGAATACCCAGAATATTGGTGAGTAATTTAAGCGAGGTAAAATTTTTGTAATCGCCAAACTTCCATAATTCTAAAGTGTCTAAATGCGGTACTTCCCAAGGTTTTTTTCCAAATAAGTTTAATTTATAAGGCAGTTCAATACGATTTATAATCATGCGCCTTGCAATGTATGGGAAATCAAATTCTTTACCATTATGGGCACATAATAAATGTTTGGTTTGGTTAAAATGAGAATTCAATAGCCCTTTAAAGGCCTTAAGCAGTTTTACTTCATCTCCATAAAAAGAAGTGGTTCTAAATAACCGTGTGCCATTTTGAAATGTAAAATACCCAACAGAAATGCAAACTATTTTACCAAACTCTGCCCAAATACCTGCGCGTTCATAAAACTCTTCAGCAGTGAATTCGTCTCGTCTTTGATACTGAGATTTGTGCTCCCAAAGCAATTGTTTTGTTGGGCCTAATTCGCTAAAATATTCGGTCTCGGGTACCGTTTCAATATCTAGAAAAAGAATGTTTTCCAGGTTTATTTTATTAATCATGAGTGTTTATTAAAGCAACAAAAGTATTAATAATTACCAGCTTTCATCATTTTGTAAGCTTCATCAATATAAAGAGGGATATCGTCTGTATAAATTCCGTCACCTAAGCCTGGCGATTTTTGGTGCCCTAATCGCACTATAATAACGTTATCATCAGGTTGTACAATAACGTATTGCCCTAAATGGCCTCTCATCATAAAAAAGTGTTTTCCATGTTGTTCTTTTAACCACCAACCATAACCATATTCTGGGCTATTATTAAATCGCGGCCTTATCGATTTAGCAACAAAAGTAGAATCTAGAAGTTGCTTGCCATTCCATTTACCATAATCTTTATATAATTTCCCAAAACGAGCAAAATCTTTAGCATTACTGGTGATGCAGCAATAAGCTTTTACCAAATCATGGTCGTCACTATCTAATTGCCAGAGTGTTTCATTTTCTGATCCTAAAGGTTTCCAAAAGCTCTCTTCAAAATATTGATATAGTTTTTTACCAGTTGCTTTTTCTAATACCATTGCTAGCATTTGCGTATCACCACTAGCGTATTTAAAACTTTGGCCAGGAAGAGTAACAACCTTTAATCCGTTTATAACCTTGGCCAAATCATCATCAAAATAAGCCCTTGTAGTAATGGATAAAGGAGAATAATAAGCTTCATCCCAATCTGTACCTGAGGCCATACTGCTCAAATCACCAACGGTTATTTTTTTAGCGTCTCCCTCACAAAAATCGGGTAAGAAATCACAAACGGGTTGATTTAAATTTTTTATGTAGCCTTGCATCATTGCTTTTCCTAATAATCCTGAAACGTAACTTTTTGCCATTGAAAAAGAGTTCGACTTAGAATTAGCATGATAACCATCGTAGTAACTTTCATACCAAATACTATCGTTTTTTATAATAAGATAAGCAATAGTACCCCAGTCTTTGTTTGCTTTTTCAAGAATTTTGGTAGCTTTTATCGTATTATAATGCTCATGATTGGGCCAAGGTTGTGGCACATCGTTATTAATAATTTGATAATCAAATCGCTTATAATCATCTAAAAAAGCGGTGGTATGCCCCCTTAAGTATATTGTTCTTACCGCCTTTATTAAATAGTCTGTATCGGTAATGTATAATATGGCAATTAGTAGTGTAAATACTATGGCAAACCACTTAAAAAATTGTTTTATAAATCTCATTAATTAATCCATTTATTTTCTTAAATATAGGGAATAAAATAAGAGCTCTTTTATTTCTTAACTTTTCTTTCTACGTTTTATTTTTTCTTTATAAAATGCTTTTTTTGCCACATAAATGGTTTTTGTAATCTCTGCGAAAACCTGGGCTTCACGATTTACTAAATGCATTGTTTTTATAACATCAACCTCGTTTTTATGTGCTAAACGCTCTTTAAGTGCTGTAATTTCTTCAACAGAAAAAATAAACTCGCCATAAATGGTTTCTTTAGCAGGGCGTTTATACTTTATGTTAGCTACTTTATCCCAGACCACATAGTTATAGCTAAATCAATATAAAAT
>CALDCO010000084.1 GCA_937937185.1 uncultured Flavobacteriaceae bacterium | reverse complement strand
TAATCGTTATACGTCAAAAAAAACCGTTAAAACACTAATTAAGTGGCAATTATAATCTTATATAGCTCTAGTTTGAAATAGCGTAATAAATTCCTGTTACTGACATGTAAAGTAGAAGTTTATTTTCATTTTATGCGATAGTATTCCATACGACCACTTAATAAATAGACCTGTAGTATAATAGCAAAATAAACTAGAACCGCTTAAATTATTTTACGTCAAATTCCTACTTAGATAAAATTTTTATCATAAGCCTCAATTAGACGGCGTTTTCATTCTAAATCTTTAGATTGAACTTAGGTTAATTAATAAAATGGTCTAAAAAAAAGAGTTATTTTTTGCGCATATAAACACTTATGGGTACTCCATTAAAATCATAAATCTCTCTTAGTTTATTTTCTAAAAAGCGTTTATACGCCTCTCGCACGTATTGAGGCAAATTACAAAAGAAAGCAAACTGTGGTTGCGGTGTAGGCAATTGCATAATATATTTAATTTTTACAAATTTACCTTTGTAGGCTGGTGGCGGGTAATTTTCTATTATTGGAAGTAATGTGTCGTTAAGCGCACTGGTTTTTATTTTTTTGCTTCGGTTTTTATACACTTCAACGGCTGTTTCTATGGCCTTAAAAATTCGCTGCTTATTAAGTACAGAAATAAATACAATAGGAACATCTATAAATGGTTCCATTTGTTTTCTTATCACTTTCTCATATTCTTTGGTTGTTTTATGGTCTTTGTCTACTAAATCCCATTTATTTACTAAAACAACAACACCTTTCCTATTGCGTTCTGCTAGCCAAAAAATATTTTGTACCTGACCATCAAAACCTCTAGTCGCGTCTAAAACCAAAAGGCATACATCACAATGTTCAATTGCTCTTACGCTTCGCATTACAGAATAAAATTCCAAATCTTCTTTTACTTTAGATTTTTTGCGAATCCCGGCGGTATCAACCAAATTAAAATCAAATCCAAAACGGTTATATTTAGTATCTATCGCATCTCTTGTTGTTCCTGCTATATCTGTAACAATATAACGGTCTTCGCCTATTAGTGCATTTATAAAGGAGGACTTTCCTGCGTTTGGCCGACCCACGACAGCAAATCGCGGCAATATTTCTTCCTCAACTTCTTCTTGCTCCGGTAAAGCTTTTACTAAATCATCTAGCAGTTCTCCTGTCCCACTCCCATTGATACTCGCTATGGTATAATAATCTCCTAAACCCAGGGAATAAAATTCTACTGCATCTTCAGCTCTTCTTCCATTATCTACTTTATTAACGACTAAAAAAACAGGTTTAGACACTTTACGAAGTAACCGTGCCACCTCTTCATCCATTCCTGTTACCCCATTTTCAACATCAACCATAAAGATTATCGCATCAGCTTCATCAATAGCTAACTCCACTTGTTTGTCTATTTCTGCTTCAAAAACATCATCACTCCCCTTAACATATCCCCCTGTATCTATTAAAGAGAATTCTTTACCGTTCCAATCACTTTTTCCATAATGGCGGTCTCTAGTCACTCCACTAACCGCATCAACGATTGCTTCACGACGTTGTATTAATCGGTTAAAAAAAGTCGATTTCCCTACATTTGGTCGCCCTACTATAGCAACTATATTACCCATGGCTTAATTTTTCAGTTTGCAAATATACAGTTTAATTAAAGATAAATAACTGTAAATTAATGATTTTAGATGGCTATTAAGGTTTTAGTTTTTTTTAAAAACCCTTTATCTTTTCGCTTCATTTATTATAACCAAAGCGTTTTAATTGATTTACGTTAGATCTCCAATTTTTATTTACTTTAACATAAAGCTCTAAATGCACTTGCTTTCCAAAGAATTTTTCTAAGTCTTTACGAGCTTCAACACCAACGCGTTTTAGAGCAGAACCTTTATGACCAATAATAATGCCTTTTTGCGTCTCTCGCTCTACCATAATAACTGCTCGCATTTTTATGATGGTTTCTTCTTCAAAAAATTCTTCACAATCGACTTCTACTGCATAAGGAATTTCCTTTTTGTAGTGTATTAATATTTTCTCACGAATGGTTTCATTTACAAAAAAACGCTCTGGCTTGTCTGTTAATTGGTCTTTAGGGTAATAGGCAGGAGATTCTGGTAATAGTTCAATAATTTTTTCAAATACTTCTTTAACATTAAACCCTTTTAAGGCTGATATTGGTATGATTTGAGCATTTGGGACTTTCTCTGCCCATAATTGTACTTGATCTTCTAATTGTTCCTGATTAGATTGGTCTATTTTATTAAGTAATAATAAAACAGGAATTTTAGCACTGGTAATTTTATTAAAAAAAGCATCGTCTTTTAATTCTTTTTCCCCTACTTCTACCATATAAATCAATAAATCGGCATCTTCAAAAGCAGATTTAACGAAGTCCATCATCGAACTTTGCAACTCATAAGCGGGTTTTATTATTCCTGGAGTATCACTTAAAATAACTTGAAAATTATCGCCATTCACAATGCCTAAAATGCGGTGGCGTGTCGTTTGAGCCTTAGAGGTTATAATCGATAATTTCTCACCAATGAATGCATTCATTAATGTAGACTTTCCAACATTGGGATTCCCTATAATATTTACAAACCCTGCTTTATGATTCATGTCTTCTTTTTAGGTTGCGAAGTTACGATCTTGGTTTATTTATTCCCCTATCATACATGACAATACTTCCCGCTGCAGCCACATTTAAACTTAATTGCGATTTAAACTTTACTAAATGATGTGATTTTTCTATTGCCTTTTTGGTAAGCCCATGATCTTCGGCACCTAAAAGATAAACACAGCGTCTTGGGTGATTAAACGTTTCTAATGCTAGAGCTGTATCTGTTAATTCTACACCAACCAGCCGTGCTCCTTTTGGTAAATTTTTATAAAACTCGTCAAAGGTATCATAATGAAAATAAGGCATTGCTTTTACGGCATTATGCGTATCACTAGCTTGTTT
>CALDCO010000083.1 GCA_937937185.1 uncultured Flavobacteriaceae bacterium | reverse complement strand
GTACTTATAATTATGCTTACGATAATTTATACCGAATTAAAGAAACAAAAGAACGCAATCCATATGCAGAATTCACTAAAAATATCACTTATGATGCTTTTGGAAGAGTAAATACAGAGCAATCTACAGCCAAATTATTAATCAATAATAAAGAAAGTTCTAAAAAAATAGTGTATAACTATCAAAATGGTGCTTTAAAATCTATTATCGACCGTAGTACTGGTGAAGAGTTATCTAATATTTCTAAGGTTAATGCCAGAGGTCAAGCAACTAAAATAACAATGGGTAATGGGTTGGTAGAAGAGAATACTTATACACCCTTGGGCTATTTACAAGAAAGTAAGGTAATTAACAACGGTGGGTTTATTCCTGAAGAATTAATGCGATTAACTACAAATTTTAATGCGCAACGCGGAACTCTTAATAGTCGCACTAACAGTCTTTTTTCATGGTCTGAAACTTTTGGGTATGATGAGTTAGACCGATTAATTACTTTTAACGATAATGATGGTGATAATAATCATTTGTATGATAAATCTGGTAGAATAAAATTTAGTAACGCAGTAGGCGATTATAATTATACAGGAACTGCTTATCAAGTTGACGATATAGCGTTAAATACTCAAGGCGATTTATATTACCAGAATAATAGTTTAGAACAGGTCTCATACAACGCGTTTAAAAAGCCAGTTAAAATTAAAGAAGAAGGAAAAGAGGTGGTACACTTTAAATACAATGCCTTTATGGGCAGGGCGCATAAATTTCATGGCAGTACAGAAGAGGATATTGCCAAGCATACCAAAAGTAAACACTATTCTTTTGATGGGAGTATGGAAGTAAACTACGATAAGGAGGCAAATAAAACTACTTTTGTTACTTACATGGCAGGAGATGCTTATAACGCTCCAGCAATATGGCGTTCTGAGCAAATTGGTAATGAAAGTATTGAAGATTATTACTACCTTTATCGTGATTATTTGGGAAGTATTATTATGATCTCAGATAAAAATGGAAAGATTAAGGAAAAACGCCATTTTGATGCTTGGGGAAATACTGTAAAAGTTGCTGATGGGGATGATAATGCGTTAGAGCAACTTACCTTTATAGATCGTGGTTATACAGGCCATGAACATTTACAAGGGGTTAATTTAATTCACATGAACGGGCGTTTGTATGATCCTAAATTAAAACGTTTCTTAGCGCCAGACAATTACATACAGGACATTACAAATACCCAAAATTTTAATCGCTATGGGTATGTGTTAAACAACCCTTTGATGTATACGGATCCTAGTGGCGAAATGATAGCAGGAGGCCCTGAAGATGGAGGTTTAAGTACATGGCAACAAAGTTTAATTGGCGCATTAATAGGGAGTTTAGCTAGTGTTGATTGGAAATCTGTAGGGAAATGGTTTGGTGATAATTTTGATAGTGCAAAAAAGGACATTGGTAATTTCTTTGATAAATTATTTGGAGGGAAGAAAAAAGATAAACAAGACCCTGTAGTAAATTATGAGAATACCGAAGTAATAACACAAGACCCTATGGCAGGGGGAAGCGCAAGTACATCAAATGCTATTTATGCAGGCGGAGGAACAGATGTTGGTGGTTTAGGAGTTGCATTAAGTAACCATGCGGCATGGTTGGGTAGTAAGTTAAATACGCTCTTGAATTTTAGTAGTGGCTTTACAGAAGGTTTTATTGCAGGTGGATCGAGTAGTTGGGAAGCTATTAAAAGCTTAGGCACGCTTCAAGGATGGAAAGACATGGGGCGAGGGTTTGTAGCTCTTACTCAAATGGTAAATCCGCACTCCTTCGAAGGGCATGTTATGAGGACACAAATTGGTAATTCTGTGGGATCATATTTATTAAGTATTCCTAACATGTCTGCTCGTGAACTTGGTTATGGCTTAGGCTACGGGACAGAAAAAATAGTAGAAACCGTTTTAATCTCTAAAGGCGCTAGTTTAGCGGGGAATGCGATTAAAGGTTTGAATGGTGTAGCTAAAATAACTAATCCTATTCCTAGTAGATTAGCCAGAGTAATCCCTGCGAATATTAGCAGTAAAACATTAGGTGCTCCAGGAGCTAAAGATGTATTTGTTACAGCCGCTAGTGATATTGCTGGATTAAATTCAAGCCAAATAGCGCAACGTTTGACAATTCCAAATAGTAGCTCAGGTTTTAAAATAATTGAATTTAATACTCCATTTAATGGTTTAGCATCACCAATAAATCGTACTAATCCTGGTTTCGTTGGTTTTGGTAGAACAGCAGGTGGAGCAAGGGAGTTTACATTAACAAATCAATTAATTCCTAATAGTTCAAAAATAAAAATTATTCGATAGTATGAAATTAAAATCTAATGAAACAATATTAAAAGGTGGTTGGCTATATGATGGATCATCTATTAAAAGCGATAATATTACAAAAAGAATAGAATGGTTAATCTCTGGAGAATTAAAAGAAATAGCTACAGATGAAACTGGATGGAACAAACTTTATCAAGATTTAAAAGATAACCGGTATTGGGAACTAACTTATACAGAAAGTGAACAACATGGAGGTGGAGCACCAAATTTAAAATATTTATCAAATCATGAAGCCAAAAGTAAATATGAGTTTAATTGAACAATTTATAATTAGTTGCGAACTTGAGTAAACAACAAAATAAATTAGAAAACGAATATAAGGTCAGTACCTAAAAACTACTGGCCTAATTATAAAATCGTTAATTCAATATAGAATGAAAGAAATACCTCTAATAGAATCTTACGACAATAAAAAATTCCTTCTAGCGAGTAAAAGTTTAAGGTTTGCAAATTGTATTATAGATTCATTTATTTTCTTTTTTCTTCTTTTTTTAAACGCCATGATATTAGATGCCTGGTTAGGTCTTGTTGATGAGGGAGGCTCGGATTGGTTTTTACTTCACTTTTCATTAATTTATGTATCATACTATACATTGTCGGAATACTTTTTTGGTAAAACCATTGGAAAACTAATCACTAAAACCAAAGTTGTGAAAAAAGGAGGTAATAAACCAACATTCATAAATATACTAGGGAGAAATTCCGCTAGATTAATACCATTCGATTCGTTGAGTTTTCTTTTTTCTCACAAGGGTTGGCACGACCTATTATCTAACACTTATGTGATCTTAGATAAAAAATAAATTGCATAGAAGCCGGTATATCATAAGCTTCATTAAAAATAATCACCACTTTTTAATGTTTAGCAGCACTTTGGTCGTAGCTCAAAACATAGAAATAAAACAATCGATACCTCAGCTCCCGCACATATCTAACTAGTGGAGATTCGAGTAAACACTGGAATAAATTATTAAAACCAAAAGAAGGTCAGTATTTAAAATGTTGGAATTAAGAAATTACAGTTTAGGAATTAGTTGTGAAACAAAACTTTGAAACAAAAAAGAGCCACTAATGAGCTCTTTTTTGTGTTAAGATTGTTCTTCTATCAAAATTATTTTTCTATAATTATCTTTTTAGTGGCGGTTTTACCATTCTCATTTACTTCCATTAAATAGAGTCCAGAAGATAAGTTAGAAAGGTTTACTGTCGCGTTAGTTTCAAGAGTATTTTGAAATACTTTT
>CALDCO010000082.1 GCA_937937185.1 uncultured Flavobacteriaceae bacterium | reverse complement strand
AATCGACTGTGAATATATTTAGAATTTTATTTGCCTATTTGAGTGAAAATGAAAAGTATTTACAAGCTCTGGAATCGAATGAAAGTTATACTATTATTAAAAAAGGCGATGCATTTGGTGCTTACCAACGCATCAATGATTTTGGAGATGTAGAGTATAAGAGAAAAAAATAAATTATTGAGTGCCATGCAAAAAAAGCATCGCATTATATACAATATGCTTATGTTTTTTTGATTATGAGGAAAAATCCTTTGTTATTAAAGCGCTATTTTAATTTCTGAAAATTTTTTTCACCCCAATAATTGCATTTTTACTATTGTATATTTTAACGAAATAGACCCCGTTTTCTAGATATTCTAAATCCATTTCTATACGATTAGAATTAATGTTTTTCTCTTCATGAATTTTTTTTCCAAAAACATTGTAGATGATAATAGAGGACATGTCTTCAATTGTTTTTTCCTTTTTAGAAATAGTTACATTATTATCAAACGAAATTGGAGCGGCGTCAAATAATGCATTATTAATATCATGCTTAACCTGATTTAAAAATGGTTTTTTTTGAAAATTTGGACGAGGAGAACAATTATTTAAAGTTAAGTCTTTGTCTATCTTTAAATTAATATAGCCATCCTTTTTAGGATAATAATGACCACTTTCAAGCTTTATTCTATGTCTAGCTTTAAATTTAAGTCTGGCATTTCCTGTAATGTCATTATTTTTCATTCTAATGTTATAAGGAGCAGTTTCTAATTTATAAAACCAGCGATATAAAATTCTATCTTTAATTTCTACAGTACCATATTTATCACTCATATCTTTAGCCATTTTCACAGCTCTATAGGCATCTAATTTGCCAGCGCCTAGTTTGCCATAAAAGGCTTTGTTTTGGGGGAGTGTATCTATTTTTATAGCGGTTAATTTTAAAATAGATTCAACCTCTTTAGGTTTAAGACAGTAATTAACATCAAACATTAAAGCGATAGCGCCAGACACCATAGGAGCGGCGTAAGAGGTGCCTACTCCTTCATTTGCATAAGTGCTTTTTCCGTTGTCATTACTTTTGGCTAGTAATATGCCATAAGATGGCGCTACGATATCTACAGAATCATTACTGTGGTGAGCCCAGGTATGTTTATGGTATTTGTTTTGTTGATGCGTATCTTCTAAAACCCTTTGTTTTTTTTTACTCCTAATAAAAGTACTATTATGATGCCCTATTCCTGATACCGATATAACATTTTTAAAAGCTGCTGGATAAATATAGGGGTTCGCACCTTTTTTTATGCCATTACCTGCAGCCGCAACAATTACTTTGCCTCTATCGAAGGCCTTTTTAAAAATTGGAGCATTAGAAGAAGAGGTGACCCACGCTGTACTAATAACTTTTACTTCTTTTATTTTTGAAAGAGAATCCACCCCTTCAACTAATTTGTTATTAGCCATATATATGTGCGATTTATTACCAATGGAAGTCATGCCTTTTCCGTTATTGGTTTCTGCAGCTGCTACAGAGGCGACGTAACTACCGTGAGGGTAGGAGGAATTTGGATGATTCTTCCCAAAAACAGGGGTAATTTTATTTTTTAAATCTTCATGTTCTGGAGCATAACTTTTATCGGAAATTCCAATAATAATATCTGGAGAGCCCTCAGTAACTTGCCATGCCTCTGGCGCTCGTACATAGTTTAACTCATCTTGATCAGTTATAGTGCTACCTTTTGATTCACCCTGATCGACTTCAAGATATTTTTTTGTTAAAATATAATCGTTTGGAAGAGCAGGCAATTGATACATTTTTTTTAAATCAAGCTTAAGATGAAATACAATTGGATAGTATGATTTAAAATAAGTGTTCAGGTTATGCATCAGGTTTAAATCGTCGCATGAAATTAGGTAAATGTTTTTTAACGTTTCTTTTTCTGTATCACTAAAGGCTTTCTTTACATCATAAATTTTATAAGCATTTAGAAGTTTATTTAGTTTTCTATTACCAGTTCTTGTTTTATTAATTTTTTTGTCTTTTTGCGAATGAGAAACCACAGGTACGAAACGATTATTTGGAATTTTCACAAAAAAAGAAGAGGAGCTGTTTTGTGATCCGCAAAAAGAAGTAAAAAGAAATAAGAAGATTATTTGTTTCATTATTTCTTTGTTTTAATTTTGAGAATTTTTTTGATTTAGTTCTAATTTTTTAATTCGTTTCTCTTGTTCTATAATATATAAAGTTAATTCTTCAATTTTTTCAAGAAGTTTAATATTCATTTCTCCAAGTTTAATACCATTTTTATCCACTTCCTCAGCACTAGGGATATTTTCTAAATGTCCATTCTGTAAAATAAAATTTTCAACCTCTTTTAAAGGTGGTAAATCATATGCTTTTTTAAATACATAATCAGGCCAGGTTTCTTTCAATTCTATTAATACTTCTTCAACAATTAAGCCCCCCCCAATAGCAGCAATGTAATCTTTTGGGATTTTAGATGAAGGAATACCAACACTTATTTTATTAGCAGTAATAATTTTTTCTTCATTATTGGGTTCTGATGCACCCAATTGTTGCGCATTAGTAATTAGTGGGCTAACTAAAAATATGATAATTATTATTAGTTTTTTCATTGGATATAATGGTATTTTTATGAAGTGGTTTAAACTTTTTTTCAATTTGCTAAAAAAATGATTTTTTGCGTCCATATTTCACAATTTTTGACTTCCGTAGCACTGCTATGCAACTAAAAAATTGCTATATCTGGTCACAAAAACACTATTTTTCACTTAAACCAAAAAAGTTTAAACCACTTCTATGTTAAAAATTATTTCTATTTATGACTTGTAAAAGAATAAAATATTTCAGTAGTTTTATTCCTTAAAATTGATGCAAAAACACTTATTCTGATCAATATACTTAAATTTATTTTTCATATCTCAAAAAACAATAAGTTTAAAGTTTTGAAAACTATGGCATTCTTATGATAGATAAATTAAAAAAAACAATTTCAAATTTTACTAAAAGCGATAAAGATGTGCCAGTTTTAATAGGTTTTATTGTGGGTTTTTATCCTTTTATATATTATTATTCTGAAAATTTTTATGCTAAGAATTCACTCGAGCATCTTCTGTTTTTTAGTTTGTTTTTTATTGGCTCATCATTAGTAATATTTCTTCTGGCAAACTTTATGTTTAATAAAGTCTCAGTCCTTAAACCTTATAAAAAGCACATGTATTTTGTATTAATAATAATGATGGTTGGTGCTGGGCTATCTCAAGCAATATATTTGAAACTTATGAAAAAGTTTCTGGTTATTATGCTTTTAGCAGTTTGCGCATTGTCTATTAAATTATACAAAGACTATAAAAAACTAGTTGTTTTAATCATTGTAATGAGTATTATTCCATTAGCGAATACTCTAATAAGTTTTTACGATTCATTAAAGCCCTTATCATGGATGAAGCAACCAGATAATATAGAGTCTGTTACTTTAAAAAGTAAACCTAATATTTATTTAATACAACCCGATGGGTATGTAAATGAAAGTGTTATGAAAAATACGCTTTATAATTTTGAAAGTGATTTATATTCCTGGTTATCTAATAATGGGTTTAAATTATATGAAGATTTTAGAAGTAATTACCCCGCTACGTTGCTTTCTAATTCTTCTATGTTTGCTATGAAACAACACTACTATGGAGATGTTGTATTCCCAAGAATTGAAATGATAAATTCCAGAGATGTGGTTAGTGGAGATAATCCTGTTATTTCGATTTTGAAAAATAATGGGTATAAAACCTACCTATTGGCTCAAGATGAGTATTTTCAAATGAATAATTGTGAACAAAAATACGATTACACAAATATCTTACTTGATGACATTCCCTATTTTAGTCATGGTTCTTTTGTGAAAAAGGTTCTTATTGGTGATATAAATAAAGGGATAGATGAAAAAATAGAAAGGCCTAAATTTTTCTTTATAGAAAAACTACTGCCGCATCATGTAATGTTGGCCGCTAGTGATAACCAAATAAACGAAGAACGAGAGTGGTACTTAAATAGAGTTAAAGAAGTTAATAAGTGGATAAAAGAAACAGTTACAACTATTGAGAAAAAAGACAAAAATAGTGTTATAATACTGCTTGCCGATCATGGGGGAATGGTTGGTATGGAGACCTATTTTGATAAATACTCTAATAATAATGAAGCTTTTATGTTATCTACATTTTCAGTTTTATCAGCGATAAAATGGAGCGGGCATCTTAAAGAAGGCTATGATGACAATTTAACAACTAATGTGAACTTATTTAGAGTGTTATTTTCAGCTTTGAGCGAAGAACCTAAATATTTAAAGCACTTAGAAGATAACGGGTCTTATAATTTAAATTATGAAAACCCATATTATAATTCTGTATACAAAGTAATAGGCGATAAAGGAGAGATGTTGTTAAAACCTTTAAAAACAAAATAACTTTTTAATAGTTTAAATTCACTTTTATTTTTTAGCATTGTACCATATTTAATAAAATAGTATTTTTCAATTAATGCCTAATCAAGTAAAAAATTCCGTTCTAGATTTTATTGGCTTAATTAGGGTAAACCAGTGGGTTAAAAATTTAATCGTGTTCTTGCCAATGTTTTTTAATGCACAATTAATAGACGGTAATAGCATTGCTGCTGGTTTTGTCGCTTTTTTATCATTCTCGTTAGTCGCTAGTGCTGTTTATTGTTTAAATGACATTATAGATGTTGATTTTGATAAAAATCATACTACAAAAAAGAAAAGACCACTCGCAAGCGGCAAAATAAGTAAGGATAAAGCTTATAAGTTAATGTTCTCATTAATTATAGTTGGATTAGTACTTTCTTATGTTTTTAATAGCATAAAACTTACATATGTACTTTTAATATATTTTATTTTAAATGTTGGCTATTCTTATTTTTTTAAAAATATTATAATTTTGGATGTAGTAATTATAGCTTTTAGTTTTGTATTAAGAATAGTCTCGGGTGGTATCGCCACAAATACAATATTAAGTTATTGGATAATAATTATGGTGTTTTTGTTGGCACTTTTCTTAGCTTTAGCTAAACGAAGAGACGAATTGATTATATATGAAGAAACTAAATTATTGGTAAGGAAGAATATTAAAAACTATAATTTAAAATCAATTAATATAGTGCTTGTAATTATTTCTGTTACTATTTTTGGTCTTTACGTATCTTATACTCTGTCTAATAAAATAAAAGAGCAATTTGAAAGTGATTATGTTATCGTTACTGCATTATTTGTTTTGCTGGGCATAGTTAGATATTTTTTTTTATTAAAGAAGCGAATAGCTTACGGTAACCCAACAAAAATATTATTAAAAGATTATTTTATACAACTCATTGTTTTTGGCTGGTTAATAACGTTTTATATAATTATTTATGTTTGATTATTTAAAGTTTAAAGCCATTATTGAAAAAAAAATAGGAGTAACGGCTAGTATTTTAGTGTTTCCTTTTCTATTTGTTTTAGGGCTTCAGGGCTTTGATGTTTGTGATGAAGGTTGGTATTTAACATCATATCAGCAAATTTTTAATGCCCCTCAAACTGTTGAATATAATTTTGCTTTTTGGTTAACAACAATAATTGGAGGTATTTGGTACTCACTTTTTCCAAATGGGGGAATACTATCTTTTAGGGTTTTGGGTGCTTTGTGTTTAATTGCTACATTATTCTTTAGCAACAAAGTATTAAAAAAATATACGTCTAAAACTATAATTGTTTTGGCGTTGGCAATGGTTTTAATGGTTAATGACTATGGGTACTTGGCCTTTTATTACAACCTGATTTCAGGTTTGTTAGCAGTTATTATTGTATTTTTACTCGACAAAGGGTTAAAAAACAACAACTTAATTGTGTTGGCCTTTGCAGGTTGTATAACAGCAATAAATGTGTTTGCCAGATTACCTAACGTTACCCTATTTGCTTTTCTATTAATTTTCCCGTTACAAAAATTATGGACAAAAGAATTAGCACATAGTTATTGGATTAAACAAACCTCTTTTTTTATTCTTGGTGCTACTTTAGGCTTCCTTGTTATTTTTTGTATCATTTATTTATTAGGACATTTAGAAATTATGAAAAGTATGATTGAAATCCTATTTAATAAAGGAACAAATAGTGATAGTAATCATAAACTTTCTAGACTAGTTTTGGTTTATAGAGATCAATATATAACCGTTATTAAGGTTGGAATAAAAACAGTGATTTTAAGTTTACCTATAGTTTTTGTTTTTAATTACTTTAAAATAAATAAATTTATTTCTGTTCTTTTAATTATAATTTCAATAATTGCATTCTCCTTTCATTTCAGATATGAGGCTATTTTTATACTGTATTTTTTATCCATACTTGGAACTATCGGAATTTTATTTTTACCATATTTTAAATCAGAAATTAAAAATTTAGCTTTTTTAGCATTTATAGTTTTGTTTTTTTTACCCTTAGGTAGTGATGGTGGTATATATAATGCAGGCTACGTTTGCATATGGTTAGCATTTCCATTGTTTTTTGTGTTTTGTTCCAAATTAAAACATGTAAAACCATTATCGGTTTTAAAAACATCAACTGCTTTTCTCACAAAACACTCCAGAGGATTTGAATATCTTGGCATAGCTATTGTTTTTGGCTTTCTCATAATAAAAATCAACAATATTTCTAAAGAAGCTTATTTTGATAAAGGAAGTAGATTAGAAAAGGTGCACACCATTAATAATGAGTTAACGTTGGGGACTTACACCACAAAAAAAAGAGCAGCAATTACTAATGAGGTATTGCTAGAGTTAAAAAAACATGTGAAAGAAAATGATTATTTGCTTGCCTACGACAATATTCCAATGCTTAATTATTTAACAAAAACAAAACCTTATATGTATATTTCATGGGTGTGGGTTTACGATAGTAGAACGTTTAAAAAGCAATTGTTAAGGGCGGAAAGAGAAACTAAAATATTGCCCGTTGTAGTGCAACAAAAATTTAATACTATTGTAACTTTTTCTGAACCTTTATTAGACTATATGAGTGAATCTAAAGAAGAAAGTTATATTTATAAACAAGGAAGAGTAAAAGCTATGAATTCTTTTTTAAAGCGTAATAAGTATAAAATTGTATGGAGTAATACTCATTTCAATATTCTAAAACCAAAATTCTAATTTTGAAAACTATTGTTGCTTTTGATTTTGATGGGACATTAATTAAAAAGGATTCTTTTTTAGAGTTTATAAAATTTAGTAAAGGAAAATTCTTTTTTTATACTAATGTCTTATATATTGGAATGTTTTGGGTGCTTTATAAAATGAATCTTTTAAAAAGGGATACTGCCAAACAGTCTATTTTTTCCCATTGTTTTAAGGGGTTTTCGGCTAATGTATTTAATGAAAAATGCAACCTTTTTTCAGAAGTTATTGAGTTAATGCTAAGAAGAAAGGTTAATGATAAGATCTCATATTATTTAAATAAAGACTTTACAGTAACCATAGTGAGTGCTTCCATTCAAAACTGGATTACACCATGGGCATCATCAAAAGGAATTAATATTGTTATTGCAACAATTCCCGAGATAAAAAAAGGAAAATTAACAGGTAAATTCGAAAGTAAGAATTGTGTTAATCAAGAGAAAGTGAATAGATTATTAAAGCTTTTTCCAGATAGAAAATCGTATTGTCTAATTTCTTTTGGAGATAGTAAAGGGGACAAAGAGCTTTTAGAATTTTCTAATGAAGCTCATTTTAATTATTTTAAATGAAGACTATTGTATAACATAAAACAAACAATATTATCAGTTTTACAGCAAAAAAATACACAAAGAAAGACCAGTCTCAATGGAATTCATTTATAGCCAATGCTAAAAATGCAACGTTCTTGTTCAATCGTCATTTTATGGACTATCATAATGATCGATTTAGTGATTACTCTTTATTAGTTTATAAAGCCGATAAACTTGTGGCTGTAATACCTGCAAATAGAGAAAAAAACAAACTGTATTCTCATCAAGGGCTAACCTATGGTGGGTTTGTAATTAATAGTGCGTTAAAATTAAAGGATACTATTTACGCTTTTAAATCTGTTTTACAGTTTTTAAAAGCTGAAGGCATTTCTCATTTCAATTTAAAAGTATTGCCATCAATATATTCGAGCTTAGCTTCAGATGAAATACAATACCTTTCTTTTTTATTAGAAGGAAAATTAACAAGGCGAGATGTGTTATCGGTAATAAATAATTCTGAAGAAAAAATAAAAACATCTACGTTGCGAAAAAGAGGTGTTAAAAAAGGGGAAGCAAATAATTTAATCATTAAAGAGGAGGAAGATTTTGAGTCGTTTTGGAACACTATTCTCATTCCTAATCTAAAAGAAAAATTTAATAAAAACCCTGTGCATTCTTTAAAAGAGATACAATTTTTACACCATAAATTTCCGGAAAATATTAGGCAGTTTAATGTCTATAAAGAAAATAAATTAGTCGCTGGAACTACCATTTTTGAAACAAAACACGTGGCGCATGCGCAATACATTTCTGCCAACAAACATAAGCAAGAACTAGGAAGTCTTGATTTTTTATTTCGCTATTTAATACAAGTCGTTTTTAAAGATAAATTGTATTTCGATTTTGGGATTTCAAATGAGAACGAAGGGCAAAAAGTAAATGAAGGCTTGTTGTATTGGAAAGAGAGTTTTGGTGCCCGAACAATAACTCAAGATTTTTACAGTTTTGAAACTAAAAACCATGTAAACTTAGAGCGGGTATTTCAATGATTAAGTTTTTAGACCTCAATAAAGTTAATGCGCGCTTTGAAAGTGCTTTTCAACAAAAATTTAAAACGTTTTTAGATTCAGGTTGTTATGTTCTTGGAGAAGGCGTGTCTACATTTGAAACCAATTACGCAAATTATTGCGGCACTAAACATTGCATAGGTGTAAGTAATGGTTTAGATGCATTAATACTTATTTTAAAAGCCTATAAGGAGCTTGGGAAATTAAATGAAGGCGACGCTATTCTTGTTCCTGCAAATACATTTATTGCTTCAATACTAGCCATTATAGAAATGGGATTACAACCTGTTGTAGTAGAACCCAACCCTAACACTTATAATTGTGAAGCAAGCGAGTTACAAAAACATATTGCTAATAAAACGAAGGCTATTTTAATAGTTCATCTTTACGGACAAATGGCCAAAATGCAACCCATTTTAGAGCTGGCTAAAGATAATGGTTTACTAGTAATTGAGGACGCAGCGCAAGCTCATGGTGCTGTATACAACAACAAAGTAGCTGGAAGCTTGGGCAATGCGGCTGCATTTAGTTTTTATCCTGCTAAAAATTTAGGCGCATTAGGCGATGCCGGTGCCATTACAACCAATAATGATGAACTTGCAAATACGCTAAAAAAACTAAGGAATTATGGGACCTCCTCTAAATACAAAAACGATATTATTGGCGTTAATAATAGATTAGATGAACTCCAAGCACTTTTCTTAGATATAAAATTAGAGAATTTGGAGAAGGATAATGATAGACGAAGAACGATAGCTAAACACTATCTGAAAAACATTAAAAATAATAAAGTAACACTTCCTTATTATGATAATACATTGAATCATGTATTTTATGTGTTCGTTGTTTTAGTAGAAAACAGAGCTAACTTTAGAGCGTATTTATTAAAAAATGGGATTGAAACATTAGTGCATTATCCTATTCCTCCTCACAAACAAAAAGGACTATCTAAATACAGTAATTTAAAATTACCAATAACAGAAAAAATACATGATAGCGCGGTTAGTTTACCCTTAAACCCTGTTTTAGAAACAGAAGAAGTCAATAAGATAATAGAAATAGTTAATGCCTACTAATTGAGTTTTTTTAAACACTATATGAGTAATAAGTTATTAATTAAGTTGGCTTCACTTAATTCTTTATCAGTTGTTTTAAGGATTTTTTCAGGGTTTTTAACGTCTAAATTTATAGCGCTTTTTGTTGGGGCTGAAGGTTTAGCTTTAGTGGGTAATTTGAGAAATTTTGTAAGTTCTGCTCAAGCATTTTCTACATTAGGAATAAATAATGGAATTATAAAGTATGTCGCAGAGTTTAAGAAGAATACAAGGGAATTAAGTAAAATATTATCAACAGCATTATTACTAGGAGCTGTTTCTACGGTAATTATAAGCATTGTTTTCTTTTTTTTTGCTAATGATTTATGTTTAATACTATTTAAGCAAGAAAATGATTATGCTTATATCATTCAAATTTTTGCTTTAGCACTTCCCTTTTATACTTTAAACATGTTTATCCTAGCCATAATTAATGGTTTTTCAAAATTTAAAACGATTATATTATTTAATATTTTCGGACAATTATTGGGGACATTATTAACGTTATTCTTAATATGGAAAAAGCAAACAGATGGGGCGCTTATAGCCGTTGCCTCAGTAGAATCTGTTCTCTTTATAGTAACGCTATTAGGCATTATTAACCGCAGAAGTTTAGTGCCATTAATCAAAATTAAAAATTTTGATTTTAGATTTGTAAAAAAGTTTGGGGCTTATTCAGGAATGACACTATTTTCTGCCATTGTTATTCCTCTAGTTGCATTCTTAATAAGAAGTTATATTATAGATAATATAGGTTTACAAGGTGCTGGTCTTTGGGAAGCCATGAATCGCATCTCTAAATATTATCTCATGTTTGTAACGACACTCATATCGTTATACATTCTTCCTCGTTTTGTGGAAATAAACACAGCAAAAGATTTTAGAAAGGAAGTTTTTAATTTTTACAAAACAATTATTCCAATATTTGGCATCGGACTTATAATTATTTATTTTTTGCGCAATATAATTATTCAAATACTGTTATCTGGAGAGTTTAAGCCCGTTGCAGATTTGTTTCTTTGGCAATTATTAGGTGATTTTATTAAGATTTTATCGGTAATAGTAGCTTATCAGTTTATAGCAAAAAAGATGTTTTGGCATTATATTATCACTGAAACATTCTCTGTAATCGTGTTATATTTTTCAAGTGTTTATTTAATTAATATATACGGTATTAAAGGCGCTAACATAGCGCATTTTATTAATTATATTTTATATTACATCGTCATATTATTAATATTTAATAAATCGCTTTTTGGAAAAATAAAAAGCAAATAATTTAGACAATGACAAAAAAACAATGTGATTTATTTATTGATGGAGAGCCTTACGCTTTTGAGGTTGAAGGTGATTTTTTTTGGGGAAAAGAAGAGCTCTTATTTAAACAAGAAGATAATGTTATCTCCAAGATGCCTTGGTTTGAAGAAGGATATGCGGTTGTTAACGCTTTTTTAGAAGACGAATTTCAAGTATTAAAACAATCAATTACTAAATGCATTATTGAAGCTATTAAGGCTAATAATATAAAATTTGATGAAGCAGAATTTACTCTTAATAATTACCATAAAATAATTAATACAGACGAATTACACCATAAAATTATAAACATTACAAGAAATTTAGAGAATATTGATTTTGATTTTGATATCGATAAGCTTGCTTCTCGTTTTAGCAATATTTTAGGATATAAATTAACTTCATGGATAGAGGAATTACAAAAAACTCATGTTCAGATACGAATTAGCAGACCCAATTCTTTAGATATTAACCCCCCACATAGAGATGGTTATTTGAGCTATTGGGAAGATATTATCAATGTATGGATTCCTATTGAAGGGTGTAATGAGAATTCTTCTCTCCCGTTATGTCCTGGTAGTCATCAGATTGCTGAAAATAATATTTTAAGAACCAAAAGCAAAGGTGCAAAGATTAATGGAAATACCTACTATGTGCCCTGTATTTTAGAAACTAATAAAGGCGTAATACATATGAAGCGGCCAAACCCAAAAGAAGGAGAGGCCATTCTTTTTTCGCCTTATTTAATTCATGGTGCGGCAGTAAATAAAAATAAGGACATTACGCGAGTATCTTTAGAATTAAGATTCCCTAAAGAGAAAAATTAGAGTCTACTTTTCCATTTATTTAGATAGATATTGGCACATGAAATATAATCATGTTCGCGCTCAATAAATCTACGTGCATTTACTGAGATTTCTAATATTTTTCCGGGGTTTAAAATAAGCCATTCTAATTTTGAAGCAATTTGATGTTCATCGGGCAGCGCATTAATAGCTATCGTATCTTCCTCTAAATTATAATAATTTAACCATTCTTTTTCGGCCCCAGTAAAAACTACTTTACCTTTAGCCATGGCTTCTAAAGCATTAAAACCTTGATCGTAAGCAAAAACTTGGTCTAGTAATATATGTGCTTTATCAAAGGCATTAATATACTCATTATAGGGCAGGCTCTTTGCTGTAATTATTTTAATGGCTGAAGCATGTTTTTTGAGGATAATGTTTAGTGCTTTTTCAAAAATATCATTACCTTTCTTATGGTAGTTTTTTTCATTTATACCATGAAAAATTATAATTTTATCATTAATTTCTAAATCTATATATTTAATTTTTTCAATATTTATAGGGTTTGGAGCCAACCCTAAATACTTTTTATTTTCAATGAGGGGAAGGTGATAATCAAAATCTGAAGCAATAATCCCTTTTATGTTTTTGTAAACATATTTATGGAGTTTTACATAAGGTGAGGTTAAATACATTAAGGCATGCTGAAACTCTTTTTTTGTGCCTCTTTTTTCATAAAAAGGAGTTAAAATTGAATACCTAAACTTACCTTCATCTGCATATTTTACACTTACATAATCCGTTCCACAGGAAAGTAAAAACACGTTAAAATTATGGTCAAAAATATACTTAAGTAGTTTAGTTTCAGTTTTAGGAATTGTGCCAAATGGACTTTCATTTATCAATTGCACTATGTCATAATTCTTGAATTTGTTTTTATGTGTATTGAATTGATATTTAATACAAACAGAAGTAATGTCTATTTTTAGTAGTTCGTAAATAATTCTTTTAATATAATAGGAGAAACCACTATTAAATCTAACCTTAAAATTGATATCGACAAATCTTTTTTTAAACCCGTCTCCATTACCAACAACTAAAACATCATGTCCTAATTTTTTCAAACCTTCTTTTAAAGTGTAATGCGATGAGTTATATTCGCCTAATAATAATATCTTCATTAACTATATTTGTAAGCTAAATTATTAATCAATGCAAAGTAACAATAAAAAAAAGATTTGTATTGTAGCGTCCTCCTTTGGTAAGGGCGGTGCTGAAAAATCTGCAGCTTTGCAATCTATTATGTTAAGTGATGCGGGTTTTGATGTTTATCTCGTGAGCATACTAGATATCATTGAGTATGATTATAAGGGAGAATTATTAAATTTAGGACTGTTAAAAAATAAAGAAGACTCTTATTTAGGACGATTTAAAAGACTTTTAGTATTAAAAAACTATATAAAAAAACACAAATTTCATTGTATTATAGATAATAGATCTCGTGTTCAGGCTTATCGAGAATTTATAATTACAAAATACTTGTATAAAGTGCCTACTATTTATGTAACACATAATTTTAATAAAGAAAAGGCATTCACTAAATACAAATGGCTTAATAAATACCTCTATAGAAACGAAATAGTAATTACTGTATCTAATGAAGCTGAAATTGAGTTCAAAGAGGCCTTTAAACTTAATAATATTAGAACAATATATAACACCTATAATGATGATGTTATTCAGAATCTAGTTTTAGAAAAAAATAAAGCATTAGATTCCTTAGGTGATTATATTTTATATTTCGGGAGGATAGATGAAGCTCATAAGAATTTAAAATTCTTACTAAGATGTTATAAAAAATCTAGGTTAGCGGCGTTAGGCTACAAGTTAATCCTATTAGGTAATGGCCCAGATTTAAAAGAGTTAATAAGCGAAGTAAAACTATTGGCATTGGAGAAACAGGTCCTATTCGAGCCTTTTAAGGCTAATCCGTTTGCCTATGTAAAACAAGCTTATTTTACCGTGTTAACCAGTCATTATGAAGGTTTTCCTATGTCTCTTATAGAGTCTTTAAGTGTTGGAACTCCTGTAATCGCCATTAATTGTAAATCGGGACCCAAAGAAATAATAAGTAATGAAAAAAATGGCTTATTAGTAGAGGGTTATAAAGAAGAGGATTTTACAGAAGCGATGAATCGTTTCGTATTGGATAAAACATTATATAATCAATGTAAATTGAATACTAAAAAAAGCATAGAGGCGTTTAAGATGAAATCAATCATGAAAGATTGGATCACTCTAATAAATACCCTGTAATTTTACAAAAATGAAAAGCAACACCATACATTCTATTTCAATAATTGAAATCCCTAAAATTGAAGATGAAAAGGGGCGTGGTAATTTATCGGTTATTGAGAATGATAGTTTGTCCTTTAATATTCAAAGAGTATACTATTTGTACGACGTTCCAAGTGATGCCTATAGAGGGGGGCATGCCCACAAAGATTTACAACAGTTTTTATTACCGCTAAGTGGCAGTTTTGATGTTATTTTAAAAGATGGTAGAAATACGAAAACGGTAACCTTAAATAAACCCAATAAAGGCTTATTAATAGTGCCAGGTATTTGGCGAGAATTAGGTAATTTTTCATCAGGAGCTGTATGCCTAGTTTTAGCTTCAGATGTCTATAATGAAGCAGATTATATACGCGATTATGATGTTTTTAAAACGTATAAAGGCGTATGATTTTTTAAAAAACGTCTATAAAATAGAGTGTTCTACAACTAAAATGATAATAAATAATACTCAATAAAATTTATCAGAGTCACCTAAATTGAACCCAAAAGTAATGATATAAACTAAATATAAATGGCACTTACAGAATCTAACCCAATTGCGAATGGAACACTGGCACCAAGTTTTACTCTTCCAGACGTCGTTTCGGGTAAAACCGTTACACTTCAGCAGCTAAAAGGCGAAAAAGCAACAGTTATTCTATTTATATGTAATCACTGTCCGTTTGTAATACACGTTAATAAAGAATTAGTGCGAATGGCTAACGATTATAAAACAACAGGCACTAATTTTATAGCGATTAGCAGTAACGATGTCAATAATTATCCTCAAGATGGCCCAGAGTTAATGAAAAAACAAGCAGAACAATTGGGTTATCCTTTTCCGTATTTATACGATGAAACTCAAGAAGTCGCTAAAGCCTATGATGCCGCTTGTACTCCAGATTTTTATGTTTTCGATAGTGATTTAAAAACTACTTACCACGGGCAATTAGACAACTCTAGACCAGGAAACGGCTTAACAGTTACTGGAGAAGATTTGCGAAAAGCAATAGATGCTATTTTAGCTAATAGACCACCTTTAGAAACTCAAAAACCAAGTATAGGCTGTAATATAAAGTGGAAATAAGTGGTTCTTTACTTTATACATCAGGATTTCTAACCATTTTTAGTTAAAACAAAGCGAGAACTGAGGAATCGAAATAAAAGGGATTAAATTACATTTACATAAATTTTTTGTCATGCAACAAACAACAAATACCATTTTAATGGTTAGGCCTATAAGTTTTAGAGCTAATGAGCAAACAGCTTCAAATAACTACTATCAAAAAACAGTAGATGGTAAATCACCAGAGAAACTTCAGCAACTGGCTGAACAGGAATTTGATGATTATGTAGAAAAATTAAGAAGTATTGGTGTAAACGTTGTGATATATGATAGTAAAGATAATTTAGATACGCCAGATGCTCACTTTCCGAATAATTGGATTTCCTTTCATCAAAATGGAACTATTGGTTTGTATCCCATGTTTGCCCCAAATAGACGATTAGAACGGCGAGAAGACGTCTTAGAAACCATTGAGGAAAAAGGATTTAAAATAGACAATGTCATAGATTATACCAGTGCAGAAGATGCTGGTTTTTTTCTTGAAGGCACAGGGAGTTTAATCCTAGATAGAGTAAATAGAAAGGCATACTGTGCCTTATCTGCAAGAGCTGATGAAGAATTGTTTATTGAGTTTTGTGAAGATTTTGAATATACTCCAATAGTATTTAAAGCCTATCAAACGGTTAATGGTCAACGTAAAGAAATATATCATACTAATGTAATGATGTGTATTGGTGAAACTTTTGCGGTAATTTGTTTAGACTGTATCGATGATAAAAAAGAACGCAAAAATGTAATTTCTAATTTAAAAGCAGATGGGAAAGAGTTAATTATAATCTCAGAGGCCCAAGTTGCTAATTTTGCTGGAAATATGCTTCAGGTACGAGGAAAGAATGATAAACTCTATTTAATAATGAGTCAAGCAGCATATCATTCTCTATCTCAAGGACAGATTGATACCATTGAAAAACACAGTGCTATAATTAGTAGCTCTCTACAAACTATTGAGGCTTGTGGAGGGGGGAGTGCTCGATGTATGATGGCTGAAGTATTTCTGCCGAAGCAGCAGCAGTAGCAGGTTTTGAAAAAGAATGGTTTTCTTCATGTCTAGGTAATTCAATATAAAAAGTACTGCCTACACCTAAGACACTTTCAACCCAAATTTTACCATTATTTAGTTCTATTAAATCTTTACAAATAGAAAGCCCAAGGCCAGTTCCTTTTTCATTGTGTGTTCCCGTAGTTGTAAAGGTTTTATCATTACCAAACAATTTAGCTATATTTTCTTTAGAAATTCCAATACCAGTATCGGCAATACTAATTACTAAACGATCCTTTTTCACAAGGTTATTAATCGTTATTTTATCTAACGAATCACAAAATTTAATAGCATTAGTTATAATATTTTGAACCACTATTTCAATCATACTCCTATCTGCAAAAACGATATTTGAATTCGATTGATTGATTAGCATTATGTTTTTAGCAATTAATTTTTGTTCAACAAGCTTTGTCTTTTCCTCGAATACCTCTTTAATATCAAAAGTAATAGGCTTGGATTCTAAAGATTTCATTTGGGATTTAGACCAGTTTAAAAGATTGAAAAGTAGTGAAGAAGCATTATTTGCTGTTTCACTTAATTCAGGAATTAAAGCATTAAATTCCTCTTTTGTAATTGAGCCTTCTTTAAGCAAATCGATGAGCCCCTTAGTAGATGACAAAGAATCTTTTAAGTCATGAGAAACGATAGAAAACAGTTTGTCTTTAGTATTATTAATATCCAGAAAAAGCTTGTTTTCCTCCAATATGGCCTTTTTTTGAAGCTCAATATTTTTATTTTTTAATTCTAAATGGCGGGTATATTTTAAGCCTTTATTACGTTTAAAATAAGCAATTACTAGGCATATCGCCAAAATAGAAAAACCGGCTAGAGAAATGTAAAGCGTTTTTCTAAATTTGTCAAACTTATTTTTGCTAACGACACTAGTATTTTGGTTAATTTTGGCAAGCAATGTCCTATTATTTGAAGCTAAAGCGATGGAATCCTCTGTTGTTACTTTATCTACAATAAGCGTTTTTTTCGTAGCTATTGCTTTGGAATCGTTATGCTTTGTTGTTAAAGCGTTTAATAAGGCATGGTAAGTGTTTTGATTAATAAAAGCGCGTTCAAAATTTCCTCGAATCGAATCTAAGAAAATGAGATTTTCATAGCTACTTATTAAAGTAATCGTATCGTTGCTTTGTTTTGCTAGTGTATTAACTTCTAAGAATTGTTTTTCTGCAGATTTTAAATACTTATATTTTAAATTTATTTTTCCCAGATGGCTTAAAGCAGTAATTATTCCATTTGTATTATTGGTGTTACGGCTTAAAGTAAGGCCTTTTTTTAAGTACTTTGTAGCGGTTTTATAAGCTCCTTTTTTAGTGTAGACGCTTCCTATAATTGGTAGTATATCGCTTTGCAATTCTTTATTGTTTTTATCATAGCTTAAAGCATTATTTAAATAACGAATAGCTTTGGGATAATTTTCTTCTTCGTTATAT
>CALDCO010000081.1 GCA_937937185.1 uncultured Flavobacteriaceae bacterium | reverse complement strand
CATGAAGCCAGTACTAATAATCCGTTTTTTGAGGTAAGCTTGGCACCGAGACTGGCTAACTGAGCATATTTTTTCTTTGCTAACTCCATCTCTGATTGCTGTTTCGCAAAACTTGGCGGATCTATAACCACAACATCGTAGGTTGTATTGGTTTTTATTAGTGCTTTTAATGTCGTAAAAGCATCTGCAGCAATAACGTTGTGGGTTCCCGAATAGGCATTTAATTTTCCATTTTGTTTTGCCATTTCCAATGCTTGGCCACTAATATCGATACTCGTTACCGTAGTGGCTTGATTTGCTAATGCATGAACAGAAAACCCGCCGGCATAGGAAAATACATCCAAAACGGTCTTGCCTTTACTCCACTCCCCTACTTGTTTACGATTAAATCTATGGTCTAAAAAATAACCTGTTTTATGTCCCTTAATAACATTTGCCGAAAAATGCACGTCATGTTCAATAAACTGAACCACCTCATGTTCTAAAACACCATAAACCACAGTGCCATCTTTAAGCTGATGAGAATTAGACTGCTGTAAGTTTCGACTCAATCTTAAAACTGCTGTTTTACTCTTAGAGATGGTTATTAAATCATTTAAAATGGTTTCAAAATAAGGTAACCATATTTCTGAGTATAATTTCACGACCAGTACCGAGGCATAAACGTCGGCTATTAAACCCGGAAAACTATCATTCTCCCCAAAAAGGAGGCGATAACTATTGGTTTTAGTTTTTAACAAAGGGGTTCTTTTTTCAAAGGCCTTTTCTATTCTTTCTCTAAAAAAATGGGCATCAATAATAACGCTTTTTGAACCATGATACAGCATTTTAATGGCGATTGGAGATTTTGCATCATATAAGCCCAAACCAATAACTCTATTTTTATTTTTCCCGAAGATAATCGCTAAATCTCCAGAATTAGCGTCTTTATTAATTTTAATAATACTATTGGAAAATACCCAAGGATGGCCTTTTAAAACACTTTTTTCTCCATTGGCGCTTAGCTTTACTGCTAATCGTTTTGGTACGTAATTTTTAGCCATTAGTAGTGAGTTGGTATAGATATAATCATTAGCTAAGCTAAAATTTGTTATTAATCTAACATTACGCACAAAGGGCTACAAACTTTAAACTTGCAATTTATATTTTTAGTTTGGGTTATTCTTCAGGCGGATGACCATGAATACTCTCATAAATGTCATCAAAATTACTTCTTAAATGCGCGTTAAGTTTCTTACGGTAGTCGTCTTTTAACCATTCAACAAAATTAAAGGTACTTTTACTAATGCATTTGGTGTAACGCAATATTCGATAATCTATATCATCACCAAGTAATTTTGCTAAAGCTAAAGCATCCCATAAATCTTCACTATTTTCAGTACAAATTAAGGCATGGTGGGCTATCGACCGTTCCAGTACTACTTTAGAAGACTCTCCAGCTCTTATGGAATCTATGTATGTTTTTTTAATATCGAAATAAACATTTTGGGATTTTGAAAATTGTTCTCGAAGTTCATCAGGCATTTCATATCTAAAATTATTTTCAAGCTCTTCGTCACTTAATATGCCATCTAAATAGAAATTAGGTGATCTAAATATTTTATGCCAATCTAAATCACTTCCCCAAGGACCAAAACGATGTAAGTTGTTCCCTAAATCTACCACAGTAAATTTAGATTTGTTCTTTAATATTCGAGAACCACGACCTATCATTTGATAATATAGCGTCAATGATTTTGTTGCCCTATTTAAAATAATACAGTCTACTGTAGGCTCATCGAATCCAGTGGTAAGTATACTTACAGAAGTTAATATCGCGTCGGGGGTTTCTTTAAACCATTTTAAAATTGCGATACGTTCTTTTTTACTATTATTATTATCCAGATGCGCTATAGGGTAACCGCTTCTTCTAAAGGTATCGTAAACGTGTAAGGAGGTATTAATACCATTATTGAAAATTAGTGTTTTCTTTCCTTTACATCGTTCTTCGTAAGATTGAATAAGCTTAGTAAGCATATCTGTGTTGGTATACAAATCTTCTGAAGATTTTACAGTATAATCGCCATTAGCACCAACAATTAATGAGGTTAACCCTACATTATAGGAGTAAATTTCTGCTCGAGCTAAAAACTCGTTTTCAATTAAAGACTGTATGGTTTCCCCAACAATTAATTCATCATAATTGTCTTTCATTGGTAAATTAATATTACTGCTTAAAGGGGTTGCAGTAACTCCTAAGATGAAAGATTTTTCGAAAAATTTAAAGAGTTTAGTGAAGGAATTGTAATGGGCCTCATCAATAATAACCAAACCAATATCAGAAATATCTAGCTTATTATCGTTTAAACGATTGTTAAGGGTTTCTACCATGGCCACAAAACAATTAAAATCGTTTTGATCACTAAGATCAGCTTTAGAATCGACAATCTTATTCGTTACACCAAATTCAGTAAGCATGTTAGAGGTTTGCTTACATAATTCTATACGATGCGTCATTACCAACACATGCTTTTTATGATGCTTTAAGTACTGTCTAACAATTTCAGAGAATATTACCGTTTTCCCACCTCCGGTAGGTAATTGATATAATAAATGATAATCTTCTTTTGCCTCTTCAAAACATTTAAAAATCTTATCTATTGCTCCTTTTTGATAACTATATAAGCTTTTTCCTTCTTTCTGTTCTTCGAGTTCTAAATCGGTAAACGCCATTAAATTTTAATTTTCAACAAATACAAAAGTACGACGAATTAAAGGGATATCGAAAATGTTTTAGAAAAAAAATTATTGTACTTTTAAAGCTTCTATGTTAGATGCTTCAGAAGATTTTCAAAGGCAATTTAGTGGTTTTTCTTGTACGCCTCACTTATTTAAATCTGAAATTAATGGTTTAAAACCGTATTTAGAGATTCCAAATAAAACGATTGTTTTTAATGCCGAAATAAATCCGAAAGTAAGATTGGGGCTTCGAGTAGAGCGGTTTGTCTCTGAAGAATTGAAACAAAATCCTGAAATAGAAATTTTAATTGAAAACTATCAGGTTAGAGAAAACAAACACACTATTGGCGAATTAGATTGCTTATTTTTAAGAAAGAAGACCCCTATTCATTTAGAAATTCAGTTTAAATATTATTTAATAGATCCTAGTTTAGGAAATGATGAAATCGACCAATGTATTGGTCCTATGCGACGTGATACATTAAATGAAAAATTAACCAAACTAAAGCACAAACAACTTCCGCTTCTTTTTGCAAAGGAAACGAGACCTTTATTAAATGAATTAAACCTTAAAGCAAATCGCTTTGAGCAATACATTTATTTTAAAGCGCAATTGTTTATGCCCTACGGAAAAAACATTACTCTAAAGCAACTTAATCCAAATTGTATTTACGGGTTTTACTTTAATTATTCTGAGCTCCTAAAATTTAGCCATTGTAAATTTTACAAACCCAAAAAAACGGATTGGCTATTAGAGGTCTCCCCAAATGTAAATTGGCTCACTTATGAAAACCTATTACCGCAATTAAAAATATATGAAGAGGAAAAATATGCTCCTTTACTTTGGTTGAAATACCCTAATGGCGAACTGACTAAATGTTTTGTAGTCCCCTGGTAATGTTCCCTGCGCTTAACGAGGTGTTCCCTACTCGAGCCAAGAACTATTTGTAAACCAAAGGCGTCATAAGTTTCCTTTCTAAAAAACAGGAAAAACACCCTTTTAAAGTGAGTTAAATTCCTCTTCTAGGAGGTCGCTATTTTTTTCAATTTTGTACGGATTAAGATTATTAATAGCCGAATAAGAATCTAAAAACAATTCATTATTATAGTTTAGATATAATGATGAAAAATAGAGGTGTAATTATTAATGATCTAAAAATGCAAGAGCGTTACGCTTTCACACTTCCATTTAATCTTTGGAATCTTACAATAAAAAGTCAATTAAATCAATCTAAAACGAATACAGGAATTAGTACCTCCCCCACATAAGAATTATAGTATAATTTCTTTAACAGCCTTACAGAAACAATAAAAAAAATAATGTTACTAAAGGGACATTTTCTAACATCCATTTATGGTTAGTATGGAATAAAGCCTTTAGAATAAGCATTGTGTAAGTGTGCAATTTAAGCAGCTCTTTGTAGAGCTGCTTTCATTGTTTGCATTATACCATTTTCGACTTAAAATTACTGGCTAAAATTTGCCCTTTTTCATTTATGCTTCAAAATAAAACATAACCTTAGTCATGCTTGCATTTCATTTTTTACCTAAATAAAAAACACCTGTATTTTATTTGAGTATTTTAAAATAGAACTGGTATTACTCTACATTAATAATTGTTTCTTGCGCTTTTGTTTTAAACACATAGGTATACAACCACATTAAAGAGAAAGTAGGAATAACATCTAAAAATGGAAGTGCTTCTTCAATAAAAGAAATCGCCGCAGCTATTTTCCCAGTTTTTCCTTTATAAAGTTTGGTCATTAAATAGGCCGAAGCTGGCGCCCATACAATATCAAAAGGTGGAAAGATTAAAGACACATAACCCATGGCATCGAAAAGAATACCCAAGGCCAATTTATTATATTTATTTGTGTTGTCGAAATTCATTAAAAAAAATTTATAATTGTATTAATTATAAAGCAAATAGCGTTCCAAAATAAAAAGTGGCAGGTTTTCTTTATTTTTTTATGATAAACTAGAACTAATCAATTTAAGAAACTCTGTTCTCGTTTCCATATTTTCAAAAGCACCTCTAAACCCTGAGGTGGTCGTTGTAGAATTTTGTTTTTGAACCCCTCTCATCATCATGCACATGTGCGAAGCTTCTATAACTACGGCAACACCTTCAGGCTTTAAGGTATTATTTATACAGTCTAAAATTTGTTTTGTTAAACGTTCCTGTACTTGTAAGCGCCGTGCAAAAACATCTACGATTCTGGGTATTTTTGATAGCCCAACAATATGTCCGTTTGGGATGTAGGCAATATGCGCTTTTCCAAAAAAAGGTAAAATGTGATGTTCACACAAGGAATACAATTCAATGTCTTTAACAATTACCATTTCACTGTATGATTCTTTAAACATTGCCCCTTTTAAAATTTCAGCAGCATCTTGTTCATAACCTTGCGTTAAAAACTGCATGGCTTTTGCAGCACGTTCTGGAGTTTTTATTAAGCCATCTCTTTCTGTATCTTCACCTAATTCTTCAATAATACTCTTGTAACGGCTTTTAACATCGTCGGTTACTTTCATATTGTACTCTTCAAACTTCTTATATGGCATGCTTTAGTGTTCTGTTTTTAATTTATCGCTAAAATAAGTATTTAGCTTATCAATTTTGGGATTAATAACTAATTTACAGTAACGTTGCTCTTTATGGCTGTCATAATAATTATGGTGTTCTTCTTCGGCGAAGTAAAAGGTATCTAAAGGAGTAACTTCAGTGACTATGGGAGCGTCGAACACTTTTTTCTTGGTTAATAATTTTATAAATGCCTCTGCTTGCCCTTTTTGTTCTTCAGAATGGTAAAAAATACCTGATCGATATTGCGTGCCAACATCATGACCTTGTCGATTTAATGTTGTAGGGTCGTGAGTGGCAAAAAATATTTCTAATAAGGCGTTATAGCTAATAATACTGGGGTTATACTGTATTTGAATGGCCTCGGCATGACCAGTACGGCCAGTACAAACTTCTCTATATGCAGGGTTTTTAATAGTCCCTCCAGTATAACCTGAAGTCACATTTTTAACGCCTTGTAATCGTTTAAAAACTGCTTCAGTACACCAAAAACAACCATTCGCAAATATTGCAATCGCTAATTCTTTATGCTCCATAATTATATTGTAGCACAAAAATAATCGATTTTAACACTAAAAAATGACTTATTAACTTTTAATTAGGAGTAAAATATAAATCACAAATTTAGTTTTGCCTAATACTAACGATACATTTTTGTTAAGTCACTATATTTTATATATTTGAATTAACCTAAACTACTAAATGACTCGCATAAAACTAACATATCTCCTTATTCTTATATGCCTTCAAGTCATTTCACAAAACAAGAAAGTTTATAACATAGAACGTACTGATAATCCACCTAAAATAGATGGCATTTTAGACGATAAAGTATGGAGCGATACAGAAATAGCCACCGATTTCATTCAATTTAGACCAGATGTTGGGAATGGGCTTAATGAGGATCAAAAAACCATTGTAAGAATGACTTATAATGATCATGCTATTTTTGTAGCAGCCTACCTTAAAGACCAACCAGAAAACATTATGCGTCAAATTACACAGCGTGATGATTTTGGCCAAAATGATTTTTTTGGATTGGTTATTAACCCTAATAATGATGCGCAAAACGACACTCAATTTTTTGTTTTAGCCTCTGGCACACAAACAGATGCTATTGCAACTCCTTCTAGTGGCGAAGATTTTAGTTGGAATGCGGTGTGGGATAGTGCTGTAAAAATTGTTGACGATGGATGGATTGTAGAAATGAAGATTCCTTACAGAACTTTACGATTTACTAAACAGGACAGCCCGACTTGGGGCATACAATTTCATCGCCATTTTAGAAACTTACGCACACAATATACCTGGAATCCTTTAGATCCCACTAAGGGAAATATTGGTTTATACCATGGGGAATTAAAGGGTTTAAATAATATAGAACCGCCTACTCGATTAAATTTTTATCCGTTTGTATCTGGCATTGTAGATCGTTTTGATGGGGAAACCAACACCAATTTTAATCTGGGTTTAGACATTAAATACGGTATTACGGAAAATCTCACTTTAGATGCCACGTTAATTCCAGATTTTAGTCAGGCAGGATTTGATAATGTGCAATTAAACTTAGGGCCTTTTGAGCAGCGTTTTGAAGAGCAGCGCCAATTTTTTACGGAAGGGCTTGATTTATTTAGTAAAGGTAATTTATTCTTTTCAAGACGTGTGGGTGGTGCTCCTTCAAAACTTATTGAATTAGAAGATAATGAAACATTTGTTGACGATTTTCCTACTAAAGTAAATTTATTAAATGCCGTTAAAGTTTCTGGACGAACAAAAAATGGATTAGGTATTGGGTTTTTTAATGCGATCACCCAAAAAACGGAGGTAGAAATAAAAAATGAAACCACTAATGAAATTAGAAAAGAAACTGTAGAACCTATTTCGAACTACAATGTCCTTGTTTTAGATCAACAATTTAACAAAAACTCATCCATAAGTTTAATTAATACTAATGTTACTAGAAATGGCTCTTTTAGAGATGCGAATGTTACAGCAGTTGTTGCAGATATCATAAATAAAAAAAATACCCATGGCTTAATTGCCGAACTAAAATCAAGTCATCTTAATCTTGAAAACGGCAACCAGTCTGGAATAAGCACGCGATTGGGCTTTGGTAAAAACAGTGGTCAATATCGGTGGTCGTTTGAGAATAATTTGGCCGATGAAAAATACGATATTAATGACCTAGGATTTCAGTTTAGAAATAATTTTAATAATTTTAATGTAGGGACATCTTATCAAATTTTTGAACCCACTAAAACACATAATAATTTTAGAATAAATCTAAATGCACAATACAGACGTTTATTTAAACCTGGCACCTATACAGGAACTAGGTTTAACGGTGATATTTTTGCCATAAGAAAAAAAAGTTTAAACGCTTATGGTGGTAGGTTTGGAATTCGTCCAGGAAAACAATATGATTATTTTGGACCGCGTGTAGATGGTCGGTTTTTTATTAGTGAAGATTGGGTAAACTCAGAGGCATGGGTTTCAACAAATTATAATAAAACGTTTGCTTTTGATGGTCGTGTAACTGTTAGAAAAACATTTGAAGCCATTCGCAAAGATTATGAAAGGTATTTATTTAGATTAAGCCCAAGATACAGACCAAACGATAAGTTACTCTTTAATTATTCATTAGAATATATTACAGAAAAAAACAGTCGCGGATTTGTAGATTTTATTGGCGATGATATTATTTATGGCCAACGCGACCAAATTATTATTGAAAATGTGATTAACGCAAGCTATAATTTTACGCCATACCATAGCTTAGCATTTAATTTTCGTTATTATTGGACTACTGTAGAGTATGAAAATGAATTGTTTAAACTTGAAGAAAATGGCCGTTTAAGTACTGATGATAATTATACTAAAACCGATTTAAATGATCCAGATATAAACTTCAATACCTGGAATATGAATCTTACCTATACTTGGCAATTAGCACCTGGTAGCTTTTTAACCGCTCAATACCGTAACAGAATCTTTATTTCCAATAATAATGGCACCTCTAGTTGGTCTAATAGCTCTAGAGAATTGTTTAATGAACCCATAGGAAATACCATTTCTCTGCGGTTGGTCTATTTTATAGACTATAATAAGTTGAAGAAATCCAAATCCTAATCAAAAAAGCAATTAGCGGTTGTGCATGTGTAGATAAAGTAGTAATTTCCATACTTTAAATTTAGCATGATTCAAGCCAAAAATATCCATAAATATTACGACAATCTTCACGTTTTAAAAGGTGTAAATATTCACATTAAAAAAGGTGAAATTGTATCTATAGTAGGCGCTTCTGGTGCTGGAAAAACAACACTACTACAAATATTAGGCACTCTAGACACTATTGATAAAAATAATACAAATAATGAGCTTATCATTAATGGTGAAAACATTATAGATTTTTCGGAGAAGGAACTCGCTAAATTTAGGAATTTTCATATCGGTTTTATCTTTCAATTTCATCAATTATTACCCGAATTTACTGCCTTAGAAAATGTAAGTATTCCAGGTTTTATAAAAGGTAGCCCAAAAAAAGAAGTTGAAATTAAAGCTAAGGAGTTATTAGACTTTTTAGGCCTCTCCAATCGCTGCAACCACAAACCTAACGAGCTTTCTGGAGGAGAGCAACAACGTGTTGCCGTAGCAAGAGCACTAATTAATAGCCCTGAGCTTATTTTTGCTGATGAACCTTCTGGCAATTTAGACAGCGAAAGTGCCGAAAATTTGCACAATTTATTTTTCAAACTTCGTGATGAGTTTGGTCAAACCTTTGTTATTGTAACTCATAATGAAGAATTAGCAAATCTAGCAGATAGGAAATTAACAATGGTTGATGGAAAAATTATCTCTTAAATAGGTGTTAATACTATGCAAATTGCTTTTAATGCACTTATTCAATACCTAAAAAACCCAACCTGTGAGACCTTAAAAATCTCAGTAAACGACAAGTTAAAAATCTTAACCAAACTACTATTTATAGCATTAATTATATCATTTACATTAGGTATTTTAATTCATTTTTTAGAACATTTTGGGCTTTTTAAAATGGATTCGCATGCCATAACCAAGCTTTTAAATGAAAAACCAAAAATTATCGTATTCTTAATGGCGGTATTTGTTGCGCCTATATTAGAAGAACTGTTTTTTAGAGCACCAATAGTATTATTTTGCCATAATAAGCAATTTAAATACTTATTTTATGGTTTTGCTATCGTTTTTGGATTTATACATATCGCAAACTATGAAATTTCTAGTACCATTTTATTGCTATCACCCCTACTCATTTCACCTCAAATAGCTTTAGGTCTAATATTGGGCTATACAAGAGTAAAATTAGGGCTACTATATGCTATTTTACTACATATGGTTTTTAATGGCCTATTAATTAGTCCTAGTTTAATAGTTATGGATTTATAGAAAAACAAGAAGACAAAAATGACTCAAAACGAGCTCAAAGAATTTCTAGAGACTAAAGTACAACAATACAATACTGTAAAATTTATTGAAAGTGACCCTATTCAAGTTCCTCATCTATTTAGCAAAAAAGAAGATATCGAAATTGCTGCTTTTTTGAGTGCAACTATTGCGTGGGGAAACCGTAAAAGCATTATAAAAAATGCAAAAAAAATGGTTGAGTTACTAGATTATTCCCCTTACGATTTTGTGTTAAATCATAAAGAAAGTGATTTACAACGCTTAGAACCTTTTGTTCATCGCACTTTTAATGGTGTAGATTTTATCACTTTTATAAAAGGCTTGCAACATATTTATATAACACACGGCGGTTTAGAAGCGGTATTTGCAAAACATGCTACAAATAAATCGTTACAAAATGCAATTCACCATTTTAAAAGCTATTTTTTTGAAATTGACCATTTACAGCGCACTCAAAAGCATATTAGTGATCCGTTAAAAAACTCGGCGGCAAAGCGAATTAATATGTTTTTACGCTGGATGGTTCGCCGTGATAAAACGGGTGTCGATTTTGGTATTTGGGATCGCCTCTCTCCTGCACTTCTCTCTTGTCCCTTAGATGTTCATTCAGGTAATGTTGCTCGCAAGTTAGGGCTTTTAAAAAGGAAACAAAATGATGGTAAAGCCTTAACCGAATTAGATCAGGGGTTAAGAAAACTAGATGCTAAAGATCCTGTAAAATATGACTTTGCGCTTTTTGGGCTCGGGGTTTTTGAAGGGTTTTAAATCACCCTATGAGAGGCACTGTTTACCAGTACTGTAACTTTTAAATTTGAACTATCGTAAAACATAAAAGTGGGAAATTTCATAAAGAAAACCCCACTTTTATATAAATGCTTTTAGTAATTTTAGCTAAATCAATATTTAATCAGTTTTTTAAAGCTTGTTTTACCAGTTTCTTTATCATTTATTGAAACCAAATAGATACCAGATCCGAAATTAGATAAATCAATATTTGTTGTTTTATTAGTCATCTTAGTTTTGGTTATTTTTTTACCCATAATATCAAAAACACTAAATTCAATCTCTGAAGAATTTCCATTATATTCTACGGTAAATTTATCCTTTACAGGATTTGGATAAAAAACAAATAATTCCTCAAAAACGTTTTGTTCTTCGGCTAAGGTAATACAACCATCTACTTTAACTACTAAAAAAGGTCTACTTGATTCTTTTTCAAATTCATTAGATCCAAAAGAAGCATCATTGCCTTCTTTTTGCTTTAATATGAGTGTAAAAGGCTTATTGGTATTAATTTTATCCTCTAAATCAATGTTATAAAAATCATCTTGTCTATATATTTTTGAATCTTTACTACCCACTAAATTGGATGAATTAGGTGCATTACTATTAGACAAATTGTTTTCAGTCCAGTTAACATTATTAGATAAATAAACATTTATTGTACCGTCGCCCTCATCGATTTCATTAGTTAATATTAACTTAATACTTTCAATATCTCCAACAATGGTACTTAAATCGAATTTCATGTAAGCAGTTCGGTTGGTAGCTATTTTTAATATATTTTCATTTCTGCCATTTCCTCCTTGTATGTAAGCATCATCAATAGGAGAAACTAAAATCTTTTGGTTTAATTTCCCCTCACACTTACAATTGGTAGTGTAAATATCATTAATGGTGCAAGGATCGCCATCATTACAAGGAGTGCCTATTAGCGCGTCGTCTACATTATTACATTGGTCTATTAAATCGCAAACACCATCATCATCAGCATCTTTTATTGGAGTCCCTCCAGTGCAATTGCAATCATTGTCTATCACTTCTCCTACGGTACAATCGTTACCATCATTACAAGGTGTTCCTACAGCGCATGATCTTCTTTTAATAGGGTAAAATGTTCTACCGCTAGGAGGTGTATTGGTTAATAAACTTGGTTTTCTGTAACCAGTATAAGTATACACTTTGTCTGGACCAGAAAAATCTCCTTTTACGCCATCAACATCTGTAAAGTTGTTATAAATAATATTGTTGGGGCCTGGTTGGTCATGACCCCATACTGGACCACCTGTAAAAAAGGCTTCCCATTTTCTCCAATGTTGTATAAAAAAATCATTGGCTTCAATGAGGTTATTACCATTGTCTCTATTGTGAAAATTCACATCGGCATTAATAAATTTAGAATTAATTACAACATTGTGAGAGGCTCTTTGTTGAATTGCAAAATGACGAATTCGCTTAACAGTGATATTAGCAAAGAGATTATCGTTTCCTCTAATGTCCATATAACATTCGCCACCACCGCCTTTGTTATAACAACCGTCTATAACACTTCCTCGAATGGTATTATGGTTACCATATACTTCTATTGGATCTGTTCCTGAGTCGATAAAAATACAATTATCTATCCAACAATTTTCAGTACTGCCATTCATGTTTACGTATTTAATGTAAAGATTTGTAACCCCTCCAGGATCATTATTATGACAATCGATACAATGTTTATTGGTTACATTATTTCTATCGTCTTCGGGGTACAATCCAGAAACTGGAAGAATAAATTTTAAATCCTCCAATCCTGCATTTCTTAATCCTTCAAATTTAATGACCGTCTTATCATTATTAGACCGCATGTTTGCACTAATTATAGTGTTCGTTTTACTCGTACCCCTCACCACAACATTACGCTTCATTTTTATTTCTGAAGTGACATTATATGTCCCAGGTCGAAGTAATAACACACCACCTCCCATGTTTGCTACATTGTTAATTGCATTTTGTATATTATCGCCTGGTGAAATCGTTCTCCTAACATTTAACGAGGCTCTAAGCGGAATTCCGCCTCTAACACCTGCTTCGGCAAAACGTTTTTGCTTAGGGTATTTGGAATCGTAACGGGATTGATCGAATTCCCATCCCGGATCTCCTATTTGCTGAGCAAGCGAGAGATTAACGCATAAAGCGAGCATAAGTAATGTAGTGCTAACAATGTATTTTTTTTTCATGAGTTCCTATGGAATAATGTTTATGTAAATTATTTCTCACGAATATAATACTAATTGTATTTTATAGACAAAAATAATAGCATTTAATTAGGTCAATTTTTTAAGTTTTCGAAGGGTTATTACAAAACACTTCTTGGGTCCTTTATACCTATTCATAAATCGAGGGTAATCAAATTATCTAATGCATACATAGTTTGTACCCAAAAAACTATGAGCTTTATAATTATGCTTAGAAAGGAGAGGTGAAGTTAGCGCGAAGAACCCGACATTAATTTTTTATTGTCTATAATTTTTAGTTCAAACTTGTCATTCCAAATTGATTAATTGCCTGCTTTTTATTTTTAGGAAGAGAAAATTTTAATTCTGTCCAAACTGTTCCCACAATTCCTTCAAGTTCAATTCCGTTTTTCGTTTTAGTTA
>CALDCO010000080.1 GCA_937937185.1 uncultured Flavobacteriaceae bacterium | reverse complement strand
GCACAGTTACTGTTTTATTTATCCAACAGCCTATGCTAATTTTTTGTCCTTGATTGCCTTTTGCATGAATCTCGGCTTTTGTAGGTGCTAACGCTTTGTATCGCGCTGCGGTTTTAGAGCTACCTCCTTTTTCTGCTTCTTTAGCCGCTAGCCAATATACCGCTCTTTTATTAAAGTTGCCATCTCCACAATTTTTTGCACTACTAGAATACATGTTTGCAATTTGTAAGTGTGGTTTTTTATTAGACGGATTTGCTTGCATTGCCTTCAAATAATAGGTTCTTGCTTTGCCATAATTCTTTCTCCCCTTAAATTCTTTAGCAATGGTATTGTACAATTTAGCTTGCTTAATTGGATCTGTTTCTAAGGACAAGGTTTGATTAAAATACTTTTGTTCACCAGTTATTAGATACAAATAATAAGAGGTGTCAGCATTAGGTTCTATAGCATTTTTCTGTTTTACAACTTTAACAAACATTGGATCTTCTTTACAGCCCTTTGCATATAATTTATTCATTGCTCTTTGAAGCCATTGCCCATTGTTTTTATTTGCCTCAAAATCTTTTTGATATAGTGGCACTAAATTACTGCAATTCGCTCTTTCTCCAAGCTCAGTATCAACACTTCCTGAAATTTTATCTAACGCTGTTAAGACTTGAGAATGGTACTTTTTATATTTCCCTTCTTTGGTCGTTAGCGCAGTTCCTGCATCTTCTTTAGCGATTAACTTATTAAGTTTATTAGAGTTATCTGCTACTTCCTCTTCTATTTTTTCTTTTACATCATCATACTTATCAAATAATTGTTGTGCTGTTTTTTTACCACTATCATGCAATTTTACCATTAATTTAAAATAGATGTATAAACTCTTTGGGCTTTTAAATGTTTTTCTATCGGTTGTAAAAGCATTATCAAAACAATCATACAAATCGGAATCTGATAAACCTAAAAGGTCTTTGTTATCGTACTTTAATTGGCATTTTTTCGCCGCGTATTCTCCTTTTTTAGTACTACTTGCAAAGTGCACCTCTCTTTCGTCCCACATTTTAATTAAATCGTTGATGAACGCTTTTTTTTCTGCTCCAGACGATTTTTCTATTTTATGTTCTAAAATATCCTCACCATACTTATAAATCGCTTTGTTGTATTTAGGAAACTTTTTTCTTAACTCCATAAATGGGGGATAACCCGCCTCATAGTTTTTTGCCTTAGCATACTCACTCATTATCGATAACTTAGTTAAAGCCTCATCTTGAGCAAAACCGAAATTTAATCCTAGAAAAAAGGTTAGTAATAATGTGATTTTAGTTTTCATAGTTTTTAATTTAATACTTTTTACTTTAGTCGTACTTTCTTTTTTTGAACCACCTATCGTTTAACGACAGGCTCAATTGTAAATTAATAAAATTCTCTTTTATTAAGCCGCTACTTGTCGTCCCGCGTTGACCAAACTCAAAACCAATATTAGCGTTAGAGAAATTACGGCCAACAGGTAGTCCTACACCAAAAGACATGCCAAACTCTTTTATTGATTGGTTATTTATAATTAGTCCAAGATTTTCAAATCGCGTTCCTGCGCGATACACGATACGTTTCCAATAGCTAGAAAAAGATTTATAATTTGGAACATACAACCCGCCCATCGAGATCACCGTATTATCTTCAAAAACGGTTCCGGGTTGGTTGTATAAAGGGTTATCAAATTCACTGGTGTTTAAAGAGGTAAATTCTACACCGGCAAACCATTTATTTTGTTCTCCCAAGCCCAAGCCTACAGAAAGCTTAGAGGGCAGTGTGAGGTTCGTTCTAGCTAAGCCTACCGATTCCAAATTAAAGTCAATAGTATTTACAGGCGTATCTAATCCAGAAACAACATCGAAAGTAATTGTTGAAAAAGTCCTTTCGTTTTTTGAAGTGAGATCACTTTCAGGGGAATAAGTGATTCCTGATTGAATTTCAATCTTATTTGCAAATGCCTTCTTGTAGTGTAAGCCCAAATTAAAATTTACGCCACTTAATTCTGAACGGTTACTTTCTTTAGATTGAAATTGTAAATATTCGCCATCTTCATCTCTATCAAAAAGAATCACACTATTTTCTATGTTACCAAAATTATAATTGCCATCAATCCCTATACTAAGTCCTTTGGTAATTTGATAACCCATTGTAAAAAACACTTTATTAATGCCGCCAAGCCCTTCAAAACGTTCCCTAATTAAGCCATCGCTAAATGAGTTTTCTAATTTATACCCTACAGAAGTAAAGGGCAAGAGGCCAAATCCAAACCCAAATTTTCCCACAGGAATAGCGAGGGCTAGATAATCGAAAGTTGTAGAACTTGCATTATCGCTTACAAACTCGGTACTTAATTCTGTAGTCGAGTGCCCACCGCCTACTGTAAATTTAACGGCTCTACTTTCTCCATCAAAAGGGCGTACTTCTATATTATTATCGGCATACATAGCAGGATTTCTTAAGTTTACATGAATACTGTCTTTGTAAAAACTTAAGCCCCCCATACTTCTATTTTCTGTAGTGCCTTTAAACTTTAAACTTCCTATGCCATAAAAAGAATAAGGGGAGGTTGAGGTCGCTCCTTCTTGAGCATTCACTTTTATGACAAACAGCACGGCAAAAACTAGTACAAGTTTTTTAATCATTCGTTTAAGTTAAAATGTAAAATATAATTAAGTCCTTCAAGAAGGAAATTTGAGTTCGCAAATATGCTACTTTTTAATTGTATTGACAAAAATTTAGCATCTCCTCCTGTTAAAATTACTGTTAAATCTCTATATTTTTCTTTATATGAGCCAATTAGCCCATCTATTTCGTTAATTACCCCATAAATTACTCCAGAATGAATGGCATTTTCTGTAGAATCTCCAACCAATTGATTTGGCCATTTCATTTCAAGCATAGGGAGGTTAGCAGTGAATGCATTTAACGACTTGTATCTTAAACGTATTCCTGGCGAAATAGCGCCACCATAATAATTTCTTTTATAGTCTATAAAATCGTAGGTTATACAGGTTCCTGCATCAATAATTAAAGCATTTTTATCTGGAAATTGAGCGATTGCACCACATACTAGCGCCATTCGATCTATTCCTAATGTTTTTGGAGTTGTATATAAATTTTTAAAGGGTAATTTACTATTTACATCCAGTACAAACACATTAAATCGCTTTTTTAATGCCTCGGAATGAGGCGCTTCTAGTCGCCCCACAGAGGCGATAATGGCCTGCGTTATTTGAGAGTGCTTTTCGTTTAACTTAGATACTGTTTCTATGAAGAATGATGGCTTAATCGATGCCTTTTCGATAAGCATATCGTTCTTAAAAACAGCTAGTTTTATATACGTATTACCAACATCGATTATTAAATTCATAGTCCGCTTTAAAAGGCGCTAATTTACAAAACGAAAATTTATAAGTTTTCTTTTGCGAATATTAAAATTGAACTTATATTTGCACCCGCAATCATGCAATTGGTGCCTTAGCTCAGTTGGTAGAGCAAAGGACTGAAAATCCTTGTGTCCCTGGTTCGATTCCTGGAGGCACCACCATTAAAAACCCGATCGATTAGATCGGGTTTTTTGGTTTTGATATTAAAAAATAGCTGCATGCATTATTTATATATTTTATTTAGTGAAACCACTAATACTTTTTATGTTGGAGAATCTTATGACTTAGATAAAAGGATACTTAAACATAACAATCATAGCTACAAAGGAAGTTTTACTAAAATAGCCTCAGACTGGGAAATAGTGTTTTCTAAAGCATTAGCAAATAAAGAAGACGCTCTTTATCTAGAACGATTCATTAAGAGAATGAAAAGTAAAAAATTTATCTCAAAAATAATTCA
>CALDCO010000079.1 GCA_937937185.1 uncultured Flavobacteriaceae bacterium | reverse complement strand
GCATTCACCTCACTAATCCCTAACGTTTCACTTATTTCTTTATAGTTTTTATCCTCTAAATACAAGAAAACTAGCGCTTTTTCTATGTCATTTAATTGATGTATTGCTTGGTACAATAATTTTAATTGTTCCTCTTGTGTGTCATCGTATTCTTCGGCACTAATTTTAAATTGTACGGCATCAAATTCTTGAGTGTTAATACTTCGTTTAGACTTTCTGTATAATGTAATTGCGGTATTTAATCCCACACGATACATCCAAGTGCTAAACTTAGAATCGCCCCGAAATTTAGGATACGCTTTCCATAGCTGTATCGTAATTTCTTGAAACAAATCATTATGTGCATCATAATTATTGGTGTACAACCTGCAAACTTTATGCACAATATTTTGATGCTTTTCGAGTAACTCTACAAAATGATGTTCAAGCTCTTTATTCAAATGGTTAATTGTTAAGGTCATTTAATAAGTAGTTAAAGTTAGTGAGATGTTACATGTTTTTTAAATTTTTTTTTGAGATCGGTGGATAATGACACCTATTCTTAGTATAAGGTCTATAGGCTAAAGGCGACCCTCACTTTTAGAACACCAAAGGCGCGAACTGAGACTGGTGTTGTTTTAAAAAACTGGTATTAAGTAATTGAAATCTGTCGTCGATACACATTTAATTAACAAGAGTTCGACTTAAGGATTTAGAATGAAAAAGCCGTCAAATTGAGTGATTTTTCAAAGTGAAACGAAGAAAAATGGTATCGAAATTAGGCTTTTGATTGAGAATTTATTGGTCTTCGATACAATTTACTATCGAAAATCACTACCATTGACGTATTTATTAACTTACAGTATTATAGTTAATTGACATTACTCCTAGCTACCGCTCGATTGCAACGAGTGGCGATAAGAGTAAAAACATAACGTTTATTATACGAAGTGGTTGGAACATTTTTGATTTAATTAAAAAATAGCGTCTTGTCTTGAAATAGGTTTATTCTAAAGGCTAACGGATTTGCAATTCGTGCCATAACATATATAGAATTTACTCTTCAAAGTTTAAGCTTAGTTATAAAAAACGGCAACCAATTTTTATACTAATTAGGGTTTTGTTTCCTCGTTACTTACTCTTATGGAAAGGTTTTCTTTGTTTCTTGATCACTCATATGGGCACGGATTACAAATCCATGCTATCAGGGACTCACACTCGGTACGGCACCCGTCATAGACGAGCGCTAGCGCGGGGAATAAGTTGTAAACCTATTTTAGGATTAATGTAAAATATGTAAACTTTTTTTAGGACGAGACAATTGAGTGTTTTACGTCCAATTCCTAGGCTCTGAATGACGTAAATTTTCTTATTTAGAACTCACGTTAATTAGAGACTTCTATTCTTTCTTTGCAACTTTTTTAGCCTATCAAAGCTATCGTTTTGAATGTTTTGTTTTGAAATTTCAAAGCTAAAATGGCATTCGAAAACACTTCAGCATAAAAAAACCACAGTTCGGTAAGAATCAATTTTAAAAAGAAGAACAATACAACACATTTGTAGCATCAATCAAAAAAAAACAGATTCTTAAATTAAAATCAAAACCATGCAAACCCTTATTAAAATTACAGTAAGCATAATAATAAGCTTAATAAGTGCTCAGCTATCTGCACAAACTATAATTAATGGAATCGTTACCGACGTTAATAAACAACCTATTAAAGGTGCTAATGTGTATTTAGAAGGCACTTACGATGGAACTACAAGTGATGATAATGGCGCGTTTCGCTTTAAAACAAAAGAAAAAGGCACTCAAACTTTAATTCTTTCTTTTTTAGCTTACGAAACTGAAACTATTGTAAGTGATATTACAACACTTAAAGATTTAAAGGTCACTTTACGTGAAGATGTTAATGCATTAGACGCTGTCGTATTATCGGCAGGAACATTTAGTGCGGGAGACAATAGTAAGGTGTCAGTTTTAAAACCTTTAGATATTGTAACTACGGCAAGCGCTTTAGGCGATTTTGTAGGAGCGCTGCAAACCCTTCCGGGAACCACTACAGTTGCCGAGGACGGGCGATTATTTGTTAGAGGTGGTACGGCTGAAGAAACTCAAATATTTATTGATGGGATTCGCGTATTTACGCCTTATACGCCAACGACTAATAATGCACCAACCCGAGGCCGATACTCGCCTTTTTTATTCGACGGCATTAGTTTTTCTACAGGTGGCTACTCAGCCGAATATGGGCAAGCATTGTCAAGTGTATTGTTATTAAATACAATTAATGAACCCGATCAAGAAAAAACAGACATTGGGATTATGAGTCTTGGCGGTACTTTAGGCAATACGCAAAAATGGAAAAACAATAGTTTAAGCGTTAATGCTTCCTATATTAATTTATCTCCATATGTAGGTTTGTTTCCAGATCGTAACGATTGGAAAAAGCCATACGAAACGCTTTCTGGCGAAACCGTGCTTAGACATAAAACTAAAAATGGCTTATTTAAATTCTATTCAGCGTTTGATACTACAAACTTTAACCTTATTCAAGAAGATATAAATCTTGTTAACGGACTTAATTTTAATTTGAAAAACAACAATTTATATTTTAATAGCTCTTACAAAGGCACGTTAAATGAGGTTTGGAGTTTAAATACGGGATTAAGTTATACTAACGGAAAAACAAAATTAGGCATTCAGGATAATAAAATTGAAGATATAGAACAGTCGTTCCATGCAAAATTGAAGTTAAAACGCCGTTTTAGTAGTCGCTTTAAACTCAATTTTGGGACAGAATATTTTTCAACTCGTTTTAATGAAAATTTTGAAAACACTTTTGTTGAAACACTAGATAATGGTTTTAATAATAACATAGCCGCTGCATTTATTGAATCTGATGTGTTTTTTTCTAAAAAATTAGCCTTAAAAGTAGGCTTAAGAGCAGAGTATGGTGTTCTTTTTAAAGAAACGACTGTAGCGCCTCGTTTGTCTTTAGCTTACCAAACCTCATCAAAAAGTCAGATGTCTTTTGCTTATGGTGATTTTTATCAAAATCCAACAAACGAAATTTTGAAATTTAATCAAGAGCTACAAGCACAGCACACTACGCATTATATTTTTAACTATCAATACAATAATAAAGGGAAAATATTTAGAGCAGAAGCATACTATAAAAACTATGATAATTTGGTGAAATACAATACAGAACAAGCCAGTTTTAATAGTATTTACAGTAATAATGGTAATGGTTTTGCAAAAGGAATTGATTTCTTTTTTAGAGATAGCAAAAGTATAAAGAATATCGATTATTGGTTTAGTTATTCTTTTTTAGATACTAAGCGCGACTATCAAAATTTTAATACCGCCTTACAACCCAGTTTTGCAAATAAGCATAATGTATCTATGGTAGGAAAATATTGGGTAGATAAATTAAAAAGCCAGGTAGGTTTTAGTTATGGTTTTGCTTCAGGACGCACCTATACTAATCCAAATGTGCAAGGGTTGTTAAATTCCAAAACAAAAGCCTATAATAATTTAAGTGTTAATTGGGCCTATTTGATGAGTCAGCAAAAAATACTTTATTTCTCGATTAATAATGTTTTAGGATTTAAAAATATAAATAGCTATCAATATACTAACACGCCAGATTTAAATGGTGTATTTAACAGAAGGGCCTTACGACCAGCTGCCGATCAATTCTTTTTTGTAGGTTTCTTTTGGACAATTAGTGAAAAAGGAACCGACAACCAGTTAGACAATTTATAAATCTAAATCTAAATAATTGTTTCAATTTTTACAGTACAACGCTTTTTTAGGTATTAAGTCTATTTGTTAATACTAAATGACTAAGTCTTTCGTTCTTTGAAAAAAATGGATAATAAAATTGGCCTAGATTAATATTCTCAACCATTCTAATTTTTAAGGCTGTTTTTAACTTAAATGAATTTAATAGCATGAATTTAATTAAAAAACTTTTAGGGGGAGATACTATAGAAAAAGAAAAAAAACAACTGCCTTGGATAACTTTAGATAGTGTAGAACAACTGGATGTCATAAAAGAAAAGTCTAAGGTTAAAACACAAGTGATCTATAAGCATTCCAAAAAATGTATAGGAAGCGAAAAAGTTATGGAGCGTTTTATTGATAATTATCAATTAACAGCTAATGATTTAGACCTACATTACCTAGATTTGAATGATTACGAAGAGGTGTCGAAACGAGCAGAACAAAAATTTAATATAGACAATGAATCCCCACAATTAATAGTTTTACGAAATGAAGATGTTGTAATATATACTTCCAATCAAGCTATTAATATGATCAATTTAGAACAATTATTATAACATCTTTGTAAGTTGTTTTACAATGAAACGACTTAGCATATATTCTATATAGCTTTATAGTTTAGATTAGTTGAAGCTATGGGAAAAAATTGTTAAGAAAGGTGTTATTCCCTCGAAAGAGGGAATAACAAAATGCTTACTAAATGGGATTTATTAAAAAAATATTTGGAGGCTCTAGTGAGCCCAAAGAAGAAAAAACACTACCGTGGTTAAGTTTAAATACTGTACCACAGCTTAATACTATAGCAAAAAATTCTAAAACAAAAACTCAAGTTATCTTTAAGCATTCTACACGATGTGGTATTAGCAGGATGGTGATGAATCAGTTTATTGCTAATTATAATTTAACAGATAAGGATTTAGACTTACACTATTTAGACTTACTTAGTTATAGAGATGTCTCTAATGAAGTGGGGTATAAATTTCAAGTCATGCACCAATCTCCCCAAATGCTGGTAATACGCAATGGTGTTACAGTTGCTCATGCTTCGCACGGTGCAATTAATCAAATAAATTTACAACAATACATTTAATAACGCCATTTTAGTTTTGAAATGGTCGCCTAAAAACCTCTTTTCCCCTTTCTGTTTTAACATAAAACTTAGGCGATGAATTGTAGCATGGAAAAATGTTACCCAAATTGATCTTTTATGCGATTTGTCGAAAAGTACTACACCCATTTAATACATTAATATGGTGTTTCAAAACCTTTTTATTCGTTAATATTTTCAATTTTATCAATTAATTCTAGCCCTTTTAGTTTGAATTTATCTAACTCAGGCAAATAAACTTTATACGCAAAAAAATCAGCCGTGGCGACTCTGGTTTTATAGTCTTTACTTTTCAAAGCATATTCAATAAATTCATTTGTTACTTTAAGTTGTACATAATCTAACCACCAATCTGTATTATTTTTCCAATACGTAAAATTTTCATTGTAATCCTTGGCACGTAGGTCGTCGTCAACTTTTATCTCCCATAACTGTTCTTTGTAAAACATGATTAATTCTTGAACAAGTTTTTCTTTCTCTAATGTTACATTTCCTTTAAAGTCCTCCAATAAAGAAACCCCTCTTTGATTTAAGGTGAGTTCTGGATAACCAAAAATGAGTAAAGCGATATTTGGATTGTTTTTATAGTCTTCTATTGTGTATTCAGATTTTAAAACTTTCTCAAATACAGGCTTAATACTCTGGTAATGCTTAACAACTTCTTCAATCTTTGTCAAATCAGTTTTAAGGTCTTCTTTTACTTTTACCAATAACTGATTTAATTCATTATTTTTCTTTCTTTTTTCGTTCCAGTTATTTATAGAAACGGCAATTAGTATGCCAATCACAACTAGGAAAATTTCCCGAATCGCATAGATGAAGAAATTGGGTTGTTTATTTTTATTAAAAAATTTTAATCTCATTATTTTGGCCTAAAATAAAGGTTAATTAAAGACATCTGTTTTACTTTTTTAAACCACAATCAACTATTTGATATTGAGTAATTCAATATGTAGTATATTGTTTGTTTTACCCCTCTAATTTAAGTCATATATTACCTAAACCTCTGACCTGTAATTATTTCTTTAAGTTTTATTTTTAAATCTTCACCAGTATCATAGATCATTTGTTCATTGCTAGGAAAATTAACACGTCTGTTATTTAAGAAACCAATTAAACCTTGATCTAAAGCACGGCGATCTCCTCTTGAAGTCGCATAAATATGTTCAAAAATAAATTCACTCTCAAGCGGAAAAGAGTCTATGTTTTGATTAGTTCTCAGGTCTTTAAAGACCACATTTCCTCTAACATAAGAGGTTTTTAATTGTTTAGTTTCATAGTATTCACACCTTACCAATGCAAATTTATCAACCTTTATTTTATTTCCTAAACTGTCTTTTAGAACATTTCCTTCATCATCTAAAGCATATTTCCAACCATCTACAATTTGCTTCTCTCTAATAATTTCTCTTTCTTTAACCTGCTCTGGAGAAACGGCAATCGCTCTAAAATTTACGTTCATAGCATAATCGTAATTAACAGAGTTCTCTTTCGTACTGTGGTAAATGGTCCAGAAATTATTTAGGCCATAAGTATTAAAATTTAACAGTTCACTTTCCAAACGCTTAGGAATTACCTGTTGTGTTTGGTTTTTTAGGTCTACCATAACGAAGTCAGTGCCCTTAAAATGAGCTTTCTCCATTAATTGAGTTACATCCTTATAATTCGGATTTATTTTTTGTAAATAGTCTAAATCCTCAAATGCTTTTCTGCTATCAGATTTGTTAGGCGTTTCTATAAGTTTTATAGCATTATTATAAATGTAATTTGACGCTTTCGATTTATAGTTTATAATTTCTTTGTTATAATTTGAAAACGGTAGCTTTATTTCTTTTCCATTTACATACAGCGGTAGTATAGGTTTAATAGATTCTTGACGTGCATCTAAAGAAGCATACATTTCATAAATTTTTTCATAATTAGAAGGATTGCCTTCTTTTTTAAGGAAATCGACCGTTTTTAAATCGCGAGCAACCACTTTGCCATAAGCCTCTTTTAGTAAATAAATATAATCTGCTTTTCGCTTTTTATCTTTATTCGTTTTAAGCTTATTAAGCGAATTAGAAATCGCTTGGTCGTAATTACCAGAGCTCAATTCTTTTTCTATGCTTTTAGCGCCTCCACAAGAAACAATTAGTGCAACAATACTAAGTAAGAGTAATAATTTCTTCATAATATAGATGTTTAGTTAAGAAATATTATTGGGGTATTTCAATAGTAATGCCAAACCGTATATTTAGGTTTGTTTTTATGATTTTAAATAAGCAGTTAACTGGTTTATAGAATGTTATGGTTATTATTTTTTTGCGTCGAATACCGGTAATAATTGGGTGGAAACTTCACCAAAACCAATTCTAATTCCATCTTTTTCGCAAAACCCACGCATTATTACAGTATCATAATCATTAATAAATTTTCGAGTAGAACCGTCTGCCATTTTTATTGGTTTTTCACCATTCCAGGTTAATTCTAACATCGAACCAAAAGAGTTTTGTGTTTTTCCAGAAATAGTACCGCTACCCATCATATCTCCAGAATTTATAGGGCAACCATTTATGGTATGGTGTGCTAATTGTTGCGACATGCTCCAATACATGTGCTTAAAATTAGAACGACTAACAATGGTCTCTTTAGCCTTTTTAGGCCTAATGGCAACTTCTAAATTAATATCGAAGCTTTTCTTTCCTTTTTGTTGTAAGTATTCTAATTGTTTTTTTACTGGTTTAGGCCCACTAACTCTATACGGTTCTAAGGCATCTAGTGTAACGATCCAAGGCGAAATAGAGGAGGCGAAATTTTTAGCTAAAAAAGGACCTAAAGGCACATACTCCCATTTTTGAATGTCTCTAGCACTCCAATCATTAAAGAGTACTAATCCAAAAATATATTCTTCGGCCTCTTCAACAGGAATAGGCTCTCCAAGATCATTTGCATCGGTAGTAATAAAAGCCATTTCTAATTCAAAGTCAACCAATTGAGAAGGGCCAAAAACTGGGTTTTTAGCCTTTTTAGGTAAGGTTTGTCCTTGTGGCCTATGTACAGGGATTCCAGAAGGAATGATCGAAGAACTTCGTCCATGATAGCCTACAGGAATATGTAACCAATTTGGTAATAAAGCATTATCTGGGTCTCTAAACATGCTTCCTACATTAGTGGCATGTTCTATGCTAGAATAGAAATCGGTATAATCGCCTATTTGTAAAGGAAGCTGCATTTCTATTTCATCTAAGCGAAATAATACTGCTTCTTTATGTTTTACATTATTTTTTAAGGAATCATTTTCATTATCAAATATGTCGGCAATTCTATTTCTTACTGCTCGCCATGTTTTTCTACCATCTGCAATAAAATCATTTAAAGAATCTTGAAGAAAAATATCGTCAGTAAGCGGAATATCATTAAAATAACCCAACTGATGTAGTGCGCCAAGATCTATTGCGGTATCTCCAATTCTGGTACCAATGGTGATGATGTCGTCGCGAGTTAAGAAAACACCAAAAGGGAGGTTTTGTATTGGAAAGTCGGAATTTTTATCGACATGTAGCCAAGACTTTCTATCTGGGTTGTTAGCTGTTATAGGCATAGTTCTAGTTTTGATTAGTGGTTTTGAATGTAAACCAAACCTACATAATTTTTTTATTCTATAATAATTTCAGCTTAAATAATTTTAAAAATTGTGTTTTTATATAAATTCACTTTAATGGTTGCCGTTCAAATCAAAAAAACAGGTTTTTATTTAATCTGTAATAGTGAAGGTTGAGCTTTTTAAGCTTCAAAAAAATACGCTTTTCGCTTCTTAATTTTTATCTTTTTCATTCTTTAGCTCTGTTTTGCAACTTAGCAATGTTATAACTCAAACCAAGAAAGACTAATTTTCTCGGCAATTCAAAAAAGTTTACCTGGGGTCTATATTAACAAAAGTGGTTAATATGTTCGTATTAAATATTTCTTTTTTTAAATGTAAAACTAATCTATTTCTTATTTTTGTCGCTTATTCAAATAATACTAAATTTATAATGGTACGCGACGAACAAATTTTTGAATTAATAGAGGCTGAAAGAGATCGCCAACTGGATGGTATAGAACTAATTGCATCAGAGAATTTTGTAAGCGACCAGGTTATGGAAGCGGCAGGCTCTGTATTAACTAATAAATATGCTGAAGGTTATCCTGGAAAACGTTATTACGGGGGTTGCGAAATTGTTGACCAAGTAGAGCAATTGGCAATAGATAGGGCTAAAGCATTGTTTGGTGCAGAATATGCCAATGTACAACCACATTCTGGGAGTCAGGCCAATACCGCAGTATATCATGCTTGTTTAAAACCTGGAGATAAAATTCTAGGCTTTGATTTGTCTCATGGCGGGCATTTAACTCATGGTTCTCCTGTGAATTTTTCTGGAAAATTATATCGCCCTGTTTTTTATGGTGTTGAAGAAGCTACCGGTGTTTTAAATTATGATAAAATACAAGAAATAGCCACAAAAGAGCAGCCCAAATTAATTATAGCGGGCGCTTCTGCCTATTCTAGAGATATCGATTTTAAGCGTTTTCGTGAGATTGCAGACAGTGTGAATGCGATTTTATTGGCTGACATTTCTCACCCTGCGGGATTAATCGCTAAAGGGATTTTAAACGATCCTATTCCACATTGTCATATTGTTACCACCACCACCCATAAAACCTTGCGAGGCCCTAGAGGAGGGATGATATTAATGGGAAAAGATTTTGATAACCCCTTTGGAATTACGCTTAAAAACGGAAGCTTACGTAAAATGTCTTCTTTGTTAGATTCTGGTGTTTTTCCAGGAAATCAAGGCGGACCATTAGAGCATATTATCGCAGCTAAAGCCATTGCTTTTGGAGAGGCCTTAACCGATGAGTTTATGACTTACGTTGTACAAGTGAAGAAAAATGCTGAAGCGATGGCAAAGGCGTTTGTAGCTCGAGGTTATAAAATTATTTCTGGTGGAACCGATAACCACATGATGCTTATCGATCTTAGAAATAAAAACATTACAGGGAAAGATGCAGAGAAAGCTTTGGTAAAGGCAGACATTACTGTAAATAAAAACATGGTCCCTTTTGATGATAAGTCTCCTTTTGTGACTTCTGGTATTCGTATTGGTACTCCTGCAATTACGACACGTGGTCTAAAAGAAAGTGATATGGAAGGCATTGTGGCCTTAATTGATGAGGCGATTATGAATTATGAAAACGAAAGCATACTTGAAACCATTTCTAAAAAAGTAAAT
>CALDCO010000078.1 GCA_937937185.1 uncultured Flavobacteriaceae bacterium | reverse complement strand
ACTAAGGCGTTTATCTCTTAGCGGGTGCAAATATATAACTCATTTATTACCCACCAAAACTTTTTGATGAAAATTTGAATTATTTTTAAACCTCGCGCTTCCTTTTAAATCACTTCCTAACCCTAGAACTTTTTCCCCTATAACATTTATCCAAACAAAGGGACGCAAATATAAAACCCTTTTTATTCAACTCAACCCTTTTTAAACCTTTTTTTTATTTATTTTTAACAATATCACTTACTTTGTTATAATGCAGCTGGTTATCCTCACAGAAAGAAGTTCCATACCAACCCAAATCGAATAGTAAAATCTCTGTAAGGATAATTAGGCGCAGTGAAATAATCGTATCCTGTGTATGGCGCATTTAAATGTTCGGCCTTAAAATAAACTCTGGTTTGACGCACTTTAGCGTTTAAAAATAAATCTACCCTTGGAAAACCTCCTAATAATTGTTCATTTTGAGTATAAAATTCTGCCAAAACAGGATCGTAACCATTCATATTGTAGGAGCTAAAGTAATTAAATATTACTCCCGTTTGAAAAGATAAGGACTTCTTAAAAATCTCATTCGAATAATATAATGTATTACGTGTAATAAATTCAGGAACATTGAATACGGCATTATTATCTTCTACTTTTTGATACATTACCGTATTATCAAGCCTTATGTTTTTGTAACGTATTTCTTTATTTGCCTTAACTCTAAGGTATGTTATGGATTCATTATTTTGAAATGGCCTTACCAAATTTACTACCTCATCTCTCGCGAAATACACGTGATCATTTATATTTGAAAAATCTACGAATAAATTAATTAGTTTCTTAGATTTTAATTGAAACGCCAGCTGCTCAGTTTTTACGTTTTTAAAACGATTCCTCCAATTGTAATTTACATAATCGCTTTGATAAAGTAATGTATTGTATGATGGCGCTTTGGAACTACGATTTATCTGTGCCATCAACTCTAAATCGTCATTAAAGCTGTAAGAGGCTTCAGCTTTTAAATAATTCCCTTCAAATTCTCCAGAAATATTCGCTCCTATATCGCCCTTAATACGAAACCCTTTTATTTGTTTTTCGTATTTGCCGCCCAAACTGTAAATATTTCCTTTTAGTCTATTAGTAATAATATTGTCATTTAGCACCACAATTTTATTGTAACCGTAATTATAATTATCATTACTTACATTAAATTGAACCTCTCCTACTACTTTATTAGAATAGTTTAATTGCAATTGATTATAAAAATGTTCTAGCGTTACTTTATCCCATATTTCAGTCGATTGAAATGCTGTTCCAAAAATGGAGTCCTGCGCCCTAGCCTGATCATATTGATAATATTTGTCTTCAAAAGACATGATATGATTTATATTTAAAGCGCTACTATTCAATGAGTCTTTTTTATTGATGATATTGTATCGGTGGTCTAAATGAAAGCGTTTGCCTATAAGTATATTCTCTGCATCTTCGAAATTAACCTCTAAAACGCCCCTATCTCTAAACTCTTCTTCCCCAGATTGAAAAAGAGCGATACTATTTTCTTTTAATCCTCCATTTTCTTCATTAAGCAAATCTTGCATTACAATATGTGCGTTAGCAGTATATCTTTTGTTTTTTGTTTTGTAACTGCTTATAAATCTGAAATTCCCTGTACTGGTTAGCTGGTTTTGGTATTTACCTAAAGAACGTAATCCTTTATAGCCAATAGACAGGTTTAGTTGCGGCGAAGTATTAACACTAAAAAAAGCATCTAGCAATTGGCCTTGCGTAAAAGCCGTTTTGTAAAACAATTCGGTTAAAGGCGTAGGAACATGGTAATAATTAATGTCTTCTATTTCCATATAATTAAAATGTCTTGCACGAGCTGCAAATAAAGGCATGAGTTTAGAACTAAATACATCTTTACTTAACGTGTTGTAAGTTTGTCCCATGTTTGCAAATGCAATACGATTAAAATTATCTTTTCTCAAATAATTGTATTTGTATTCTTTTTTTATTGTTAGTGTCGTGTCTACATAAGTAGTATCTCTTAGATGAGAAATAAGAAGATATTCCTGAATTTTAGCAATTCTATCTTTGTTTTTTTTATTACTTGTCGCTTTATTAGAGCCTTTACGAATAGAATCGTTAATAGTAGGATTATCTTTAACAACCTCTTTATCTATCTTAATGAAACGCTTATCTTGAGTGAAACCTAATTGAGCGATACAGGTTATTATAATTATGAATACTATTTTTTTCACAAGCATTTGGTTATAACTAATTTTAGTCCCTCTAATTATGCACAAACAAATTAATTATTTTTGATTCTTAATTTTTGCCAAAAATAACAATTATCTATTTAGGGATCTTGTTACAATGGCATAATTACAATATATATTAATGTTGTGCTGTTAAGAATTATTTAAATGCTAAAATTAAATTACTCTGGTTATTTGCTCGAATGTGGCACAGATGAAGCTGGCCGTGGCTGTCTTGCCGGCCCTGTAACTGCTGCTGCTGTTATTTTACCAGAGCATTTTAATGATAAAATGCTTAATGATTCTAAACAGTTAAGCGAAAAAAAACGTGAATTGCTTAGACCCATTATAGAAGCCGAATCTTTAACTTTTGCATACGCCCATATTTCTGAAACTGAAATTGACAGTATTAATATTCTTAATGCGTCTATTTTGGCCATGCACAAATCTATTGAAAAACTAAGCATTACTCCCGAATTTATTATTGTAGATGGAAACAAATTTAAACCCTTCCAATCTATTCCTTCGCAAACCATTATTAAAGGTGATGGAAAGTTTTTAAGTATCGCTGCGGCTTCAGTAATTGCAAAAACTTACAGAGATGATTACATGAATAAAATTCATAAAGAATTCCCCATGTATCAATGGAACAAAAACAAAGGATATCCCACTGCGGCACATAGAGAGGCAATTAAAAAATACGGGATTACTAAATACCACCGAAAATCGTTTAGACTACTACCAGAACAACTAAAACTAGAATTGTATTCCTCATGAAAATAAAATCTCTTATATATACTTATTTTATTTTTTTAATACTTTGCGCCTGTAACAAAAGAAAAAAGACCCCAGTAATTTCAGATTTTATTCCTACCAATTCGCAAACCATATTACTAATAAACAATATAGAAAGTTTTAAAGCGAACTTAACCAATAATCATTTCATTAGTTTATTATCTAAAACTGAAGATTATAAAACACTAAAAAAACAGCTAAGCCATTTAGGCAAGATAAATACTATAGACCCTGTAATTATTAGTTTCACTACATCTGAAAATAAAAATTTAGATTATACCATTATTACAAAAAACAGCAAGTCGCTTATCCAGTTAGATTCGATCCCGAACGCTACTACAGAAGCGTTTAAAATTAAAAACAATGATGCTTTAAAAATCACCATTGAAGGCGCGACTGTATACAATAGTATTAAAGATGGTATTTTTGTTAGCTCCTCTAATAAAGACCTCTTAAAATCTGTTATAAATAATGATAAAACTACAACTCTATTTGAAAAGCAATTAAATGCTGCAGATAAAGATGCCCCATTCTCAGTAATTCTTAATGAGAAAAGCCCTATTCATTCTATGTTTTATGAATCGGCATTAAACCGACACTATCTCTCCGAATATTTTGTATTAGATGTGGCCTTATCGCAAGACGAATTATTTGTAAGTGGTATTACAAAAGCTAAGGACTCCTCTCGATTAATAAATGTTTTTAAGAATACTATTCCGCAAGAAAATGAGATTGCCAAAATAGTACCCAGTAATAGTGATGGTTTTTTAAGTTTTACTTTCGACAACTATAACGTGTTTCGTTCTAATTTAAATGCTTTCAATTCAAAAGACAGTATTTCTACGACGAGCCCTGCCTTATTCGATAACGTTACAGAAGTAGGCGTTATTTACGAGGATAAAAATCGCATTGTAGCATTACGTTCTTTAGATCCTTCTGCCACAAAAGAGGCTTTACTAAATGAGCAAAATAATGTTTTAACTTATAGGCAAACCAAAATTTATAATTTTAGTAATCCAAATTTATTTAAAGATCATTTTTGGCCGTTTATTACTTATGATGCCATTACAAAATATTGTATTATCGATTCTTTTTTCGTTTTTGCTAATTCTATTGAATCGCTTCAAAACATTATTTCTAGTTACCAAAATGAAACGACCTTTAATACTCGCGATTATTATAAAAATACTATAAATGACCTAAGCGATCAAGCTTCAATATTACAAGTATTGGCGCCAAATGCTTTGCAAAAAATGATATCTAATAATACAAAAGATAGTATTGAATTAAAATTAGCACCCTATAAAGCTTCCGTATTGCAATTTATTTACGATTCTAATTTTGCGCATGTTAATTCTATTTTAAGAAAAGACAAAAAAAGGGTTAGAGAAAATTCGGTAACTGAAATTTTAAATATTAAACTAAATAATGCATTACTTAACGAACCACAATTAGTGACCAACCATAGAACACAACAAAAAGAAATTGTTGTTCAAGATGTAAAAAACGTATTGCATTTAATCTCTAATACCGGCCAAATACTTTGGAAAAAACAATTAAACGGCCCAATTTTAGGCCGTATTGAGCAAATCGATATGTATAAAAACGGATTCTTACAACTTGTTTTTGCAACGCCAAATGCCGTTCATGTCATTGCTAGAAATGGAAAAGAGGTCTCTCCATTCCCTCTAAAATTTAATGATGAAATTACCCAACCGCTTTCGGTTTTTGATTACGACAAGAAAAGAGATTATAGGCTTTTCGTTACTCAGGGTAAAAACGTATTGCTATATAATGGTAAAGGTAAAACCGTGAAAGGTTTTGAATTTTCTTCAGCAAAAGCAACGATAAACCATCAACCTCAACACCTAAGAATAGGCTCTAAGGACTATATTATTATAAAAACTAATGAAGATTTAAACATCCTTTCGCGTCGCGGAAAACCAAGAGTTACACCAAAAACAAAACTAAAATATGATGACCAGGCCGTGTTTAATTACAACGGAACATTTGTTACTGCCACAAAAGAGGGCAAATTAGCCACCATAGACAGAAAAGGCAATGTAACTGTCTCTACGCTATTAGGAAACAATACCAACTTATTAACAACAACTAAAACGTTAGTGGCTCAAAACGAAAACAAATTAAAAATTAAAAGCAATATTATCGAATTAGATTTTGCAACTTATTCTAAACCTAAGTTATTTTATATAAGAAATAAAATTTATGTCTCTGTAACTAATTTACAATCGCAAAAAGTATTACTTTTTGACAGCCAAGGAAAATCATTACCTAATTTTCCTGTTTACGGTAATTCGGTCATAGAACTTAATAATATAGATCGCGATTTCAATTTAGAATTTATAACCAAAGGAGAAGCAAATAATATTCTGATGTACGAAATTAATTGATAATTGTTTTTTGTAAATTTACAACACTATTAAACACACATATCTAAATGCTAACATCATGAAAATCATTAAATTATTATTTATAGGCTTATTATATACAGGAGTAGTAATTGCTCAAGATTGTAGTGCTGTTTTATTTTTAAAAGAGGGTACAGTTTTAGAATATTCCAATTACGATAAAAAAGGTAAGATTATTGGAACTGGAACTCATACAACAAAATCTTTAAGTCAAGAAGGTGATAAAATAATTGCGCTTATTGATATGACTTTTAACGACGAAAAAGAGAAAAACCTATATAATTCCACCTACAATGCTTCTTGTGAAAATGGTCTAATATCTATAGATATGCAACGTTTCTTCGATAATAGTAAACTATCTGCTTATCAAGACTTAAATATAGACATAACTGGTGATGTTTTAGAGTTTCCTGTAAACATGAAAGAAGGAGAAATACTCAATGATGGTAATATTAATATTAGTGTAAAAAAAGAGACTTTTACTATTATTACTTTAACTTCAGACGTAAGAGATAGAAAAATTTTAGCTAGTGAAAGCGTTACAACCCCTGCTGGAACTTATATGTGTAATAAAGTGAGTTTTAATTTTGAAACTAAACTTGGAATTATTAAAGTTAAAGGCACTGCTACTGAATGGTATAATGAGAATAAAGTATTAGTAAAATCTGAATCTTATAATAAAAAAGGTAAACTAATAGGATCTACTCTACTAACAGCAATGAAATAGTGTTTTTTCATTTAAATATATATAAAGATTTTAGAGACACTTCTTAACACTTTCTCTTAAGCACCAATATTATTTTAAATTTCTAATGCCAATTCTATTTTAAAATAGAATTGGCATTATTTTTTGTGTATATATGAGTGTTAAAGCATCCTTTTATGACGTGTCTTCAAACGTCTTTATCTTTTTAGCTCTATTAATCAATAGGTGTTTTTCCCCTCGTTTTAATAAGTTATTTCCAGTCTTAAAATTTATTTTTCACCCATAAAAAAACAGTGAAAACACCTTTTAAGTTTTGGAGAATTAACCTCTAAACTATAGTCTTTTACAATACTAATTTTACACAGCAAACTCTACAATAAAAGTGGGGGTTTAAAAAAGCAATCACCTCAAGAGTTTTTTAAAAAAGCATTAAACACTAAAAAATATGTCAACAACAGTTAATTACCCAGCAAAAATTAATAATTATTCCGTATCGATTTCAAATAAAGAAACTCGTATTAGACTTTACGAATTAGAGGATAACAATGAAGAGAATGCCATAGGCGACATTCATTTTTCAGAAAATCAAGATTCTAGCCAAAGCGCCAAAGCTTTTATAAACAGAGGTGGTTTTATAAATGGGAGCTATCCATTATCATTACTTCCTTCAATTTTAACGCTCTTAAACCAAGAGACGGCATTATTTTTTAATGAAGACGGCAGTTTTACAAACTACAATTAAAAGAAACTATGAGCACTCTAATTAATTTCGCAGCAAGAGAGATAGGCACTAAAGAAATACCTGGAAGCCGACACAATACTAAGATTGTAAACTACGCAAAAGAGGCTGGTTTTACTTACATCAATGATGATGAAACGCCTTGGTGTAGTTTTTTCATGAATTGGGTAGCCAAAAAAGCAAAACTAGAAACCACTAATAAAGCTAATGCACGATCATGGCTCAATGTTGGTCTTCCTGTAGTAAACCCAGAACCTGGTGATGTTGTTATTTTTTGGAGAGAAAGTCCTAATTCATACAAAGGCCATGTTGGTCTTTTTACGGGTTATTCACAAGATCAGAGTCGCATTTACACGCTTGGAGGGAATCAAAATGACCAAGTAAGCCTAACCGCCTACTCAGCAA
>CALDCO010000077.1 GCA_937937185.1 uncultured Flavobacteriaceae bacterium | reverse complement strand
CGTATCAGGAAAAAGCTTTTAATCCAAATGTATTTATTGACATAACAAATACTTTTGAAAAAAAACTAGAGGCGATGCGTTTTTTTAAATCGCAAATTAAATAATTTCCTCATACCCGATCAATAGAAACCTTTGAAGCCTTAGCAAAATATAGAGGAGCTACTGTAGGTGTAAAAAAGGCAGAAAGTTTTAGTGTCGAAAGAATAATAAAGAGATAGATAAAGATTTTTAAATGGTTAGTAAACGAGTTTTTGATATATTTTTTTCTAGTATATTACTTACCTTTCTTTTAATTCCAATGCTTATTATTTGGATTATAACAAGTGCTTGCTTTTCATCAAATGGATTTTTTTTACAAACTAGAATAGGTAAAGAGGGCAAACCTTTTAAAATCTATAAATACAAAACTTTACATTCTGATAAGACAAAGATATCGAAATGGGGTGCTCTTTTACGTAGAAAAAAAATAGATGAATTACCACAATTAATAAATATTTTAAAAGGAGATATGAGTTTTGTTGGCCCTAGACCAGATCTACCAGGATATTACGATGTTTTAAAAGGAGAAAATAAATTATTACTAAAATTAAAACCAGGATTAACCTCTGAAGCAGCTTTAAAATACATGAATGAAGAAAATATACTTAGAAAACAAAAAAACCCTAGAGAATATAATGATACTGTTATTTATCCAGATAAAATTAGAATAAATCTTGATTATTATCATAAAATAAATTTTTTTTTAGATTTAAAAATACTCATAAAAACACTATTTAAAGTAATAAAATAAATATGAAGAAAATAGCTATAATAGGAGCAGGAGGCTTTGGAAGAGAAGTAAAAACGTTAATAGATGACATTAATAAAAAAAATCAGGAGTATAGTATAATTGGTTTTTTTGATGATAAATTAGAAAAAGGCACGATCATTAATGGTTTAAAAAATTTAGGAGCTATAGATGAATTAAACAAAGTAGATTATAGTTTGAATGTAGCTTTAGGCATAGGAGTTCCTAATATCAAACAACAAATAATTTTAAATTTAAATAATGAAAACATTATTTTTCCAAATTTAATACACCCGTCTGTTATAATGTCTAGCGATGCAGTAATACTAGGTAAAGGAAATGTAATTTGTGCAGGAACTATAATTACTTGTAATATTAAAATTGATAATTTTGTAACACTAAATTTAAGTTGTACTGTAGGTCACGATACGACTATTAATGATTTTAGCTCTTTTATGCCAAGTGTTAACATATCTGGAGAAGTGAAAATTGAAAAGGCAGTTTATGTAGGCACTGGCGCAAAAATAATTAATCAATTAGAAATAGGAAAAAATACTATAATAGGTGCAGGAGCTGTGGTTTCTAAGACATTACCAGAAAACTGCACAGCAGTTGGTATACCAGCAAAACCAATTAAATTTCATTAAAAAATGAATTCAAAAATATGGTTATCCTCACCTCATATGGGAGGTAGCGAAGAAAAATATGTTGAAGAAGCTTTTGAAACTAATTGGATTGCTCCTTTAGGACCTAACGTATCGGGTTTTGAAAATGATCTAGAAAAATATTTTAATAAGAATAGTAACGTAGCATGTTTGTCATCGGGTACTGCCGCGATACATTTAGCATTAATACAATTAGGAGTTGGTTATGGCGATGAAGTTTTATGCCAAAGCTTCACATTCTGTGGCTCAGCGAATCCTATTGCATATGTTGGTGCTAATCCTATTTTTGTAGACAGCGAATTTGAGACATGGAATATGTGCCCAAAACATTTGGAAAAGGCGTTAAAAGATAGAATAAAGAAAGGTAAAAAACCTAAAGCAATCATTATAGTTCATTTGTATGGAATGCCTGCAAAAATGGATGATTTGCTAGAAATAGCAAATAAGTATAAGATTCCAGTAATAGAAGACGCAGCCGAGGCCTTAGGATCAACTTACAAAGGTAGAAAATGTGGGACTTTTGGTGATTTTTCTATATTGTCTTTTAATGGCAATAAAATAATTACCACTTCTGGAGGAGGTGCAATGGTTTGTAGAAGCGAAGAAGACAAACAAAAAACTATTTTTTACGCCACTCAAGCAAGAGATAAAGCTCCCTATTATGAGCATACGCAGATTGGATACAATTACCGGATGAGTAATATTAGTGCGGGAATAGGTAGAGGACAAATGGAGGTTCTTGATAAGCATATTGATTTACGAAGAAAGATGAATGCTTTTTATTTAGATCTCTTTAAAGAAATAGAAGGTATAACAGTAATGAAAGAATTAAATGAAGATTATCATTCAAATTTTTGGTTAAGTTGTATTCTTATCGAAAAAGAAAAAACAGGGTTTACTGCTGAAATGCTTAGACTAGCTTTAGAAAAAGAAAACATAGAATCGAGACCACTTTGGAAACCGATGCATTTACAACCCGTATTTAAAGATTGTGCATATTACGGCAATAGAGAAAGTGAAAATTTGTTTAAAAAAGGCTTATGTTTACCTAGCGGGTCTAACTTGTCTGTTAGTGATATTGATAGAATTAGTAAAACAATAAAAAAGTTTATAAGTCGTTTTTAATTACATTAAAATGATCCAAGAATGCTTAGATTATTGTATTTTAGGATATAATTAAGATATTTGTTGGATAATTATACACTTAATGCTTAAAAAAATAAACCAAGCAATACTACAAGTATTAGAATCTAGTCGAAAAAAAATAGATTTTAAAAACATAAGTTATTT
>CALDCO010000076.1 GCA_937937185.1 uncultured Flavobacteriaceae bacterium | reverse complement strand
GGTAAATTATTTTCATCGATTATAGTTCCTGCTATATTGAGTTTTTCTTGAGCTTTGGTGCTAATAAATGCTAGCATTAAGATAAATGTCAGTAACCAATGATGTTTCACGGTCAATTTTGTTTTGTTGTTTTTCATAAATAAAAAAAGAAACTTTAGTGAAGTTAAATATTATAGATTAATAATTACCGGGCAAAAATACTCAAACTAAGTTTTTTATTTTAAAGAATAGTACTAGACAAAAAATAGACGACTACACTTTTTGTGAATAAAATGTTAATTTTTTTGTTTGTGAGCTGCACTATGACATTTTGAATGGATCAATCCACCATAGACTAATTCAATGCTAAAACCTCTTTCTTGAAGCTAATGGGTAATTTAAAACCTACTATGTATATAGGTTTTGTAGTTTTACAGAAAGTAGTAAACAATTATTTTTAAAAAAAATAAGTTCTCTTTTTTAGAAAGACACCAAATTTAATTTAATTTGTTCTTATTATTTTTAATGTTTTATGTATTAAATGTTTCGCTATTGCAAAGTGTTATGGCTTGTGTTTTTTGAGCTTCTTGCTTTTTTGTACAGTTTTTGTCTAGTTTTATATTCGAAAAAATGTATATTTATATATTACTTTAATCTTTTATTAACTCTTAAATCCTAATTATATGAAAAAAATTACTCTGTTCTACTTATTATTATTGACTGTAAGCTCGGTATGTTTTGCCCAAGTGGTAACGCCTAGCATTACTTGGAACAACCCTGTACCGGCCATATACCCTGGACAAACTGTATCGTTTGACGTGTCCTACGATGTAGGAACCGACGCAGCGGGTGTTGCTAATGACTTTGGCTATTTTGCTGTAATCCTTAGAGAAATAAATGCTGATGGATCTGTTATTGTTAAAGATTACATGGCGATTTTTCCGGTTAATGAAAGTGAAATGCCACAACCTAATGCTCAGGAAAATGTTACCTTTGATTATGTTATAGATCCAACCGCTCCAGATAGTACAGAATTGGATCCTGGGAATCAATACATAATGATTGTTTTTGTGTCATATAATAATGATGGAGGGTTTGCCAACAATAATTTACTTATTACTGTAGATTCATCTCTTTCTGTAGGAGATTACAATAAACAAAATTTTACGGCGTTTTACCCTAACCCGGTTAAAGATATCATGTACTTCGATACAAATAACTTTGTAGAAGAAAAGCGGTATGATATTTTAGATGTTTCTGGTAGAATCGTTAAATCTGAAAAAGCAGAAAAAAGCATAAACCTTCAAGATTTAACTTCAGGTGTTTATTTTATAAAAACAGAAGCTGGTGGTGTTGGTAAGTTTGTAAAATCAAGCGATTAAAGTTTTAATTATTAAAATCACTTTTTTTTGAATTAAATTATCCCTTACAGGTTCAAAACTTGTAAGGGTTTTTTAGGCAAATGGTATCATGAGTTACAAACATGGCAACCTGAGACAAGCTTCTCAATTTGGATGAATAAAGTTTGATTAAAAGTAATCATCTGGTGGTATTACATTTGTAGGCAACATATTAAAGATTATTGGTTGTAATTCTCCAAATAAGAGTAAGATATTGCTTTATGGGTAAATGCTAAAATTCTTTCGACGAAGGTAGAATTTGAAGTTAAAAAGTTACTTGTAAGATGTTATTAAAAAGCAAAAACCTCTGGATAAGTTCTTTCTTAAATGACCATGAATTAATGTTGAATTTAAATAAATAATAACGATTACTTTTAGAAAATAAAAAGAAATAAAATCATAAAAATTGGGAGAATAAAGCGTGTTTTATTACCAAGTAACTTTATCTTTGTTTTCTAAAAACCTATAAAAAAAATTATATTATAAAATTATGAATGCTATGAAAATGAAAATGTTTTTATTATTACTCTCTCTACTGGTTATATCTGTATCCTGTTCCAGTAAAGAGGATGAGACTTCTACGCCCCCAGTAGTTACGGATGATACAGATACAGATACTGAGGATCCTAATTCTATCGATCCAGATGATATTGGAAAAGATTGGGAAGGTATAAGCGTTCCTGCCAATGCTGGAGAAGGAAAAAAATGGAAACTACAAACAGACCTCTCTGATGGGTTTAATTATACTTTCGCCGCTACTGAAACAGAGGCTAGCTTTGGTGGTAAATGGACTAATTTTTATCATAACGATTGGGAAGGTCCAGGACCTACAAAATGGGTAAGACAAAATGTATCTGTTTCCGATGGTAACTTAGAACTAAAAGCAACACGAGTTGATGGGGAAATGAAACAGTTTTTTATCGATTGCGATTTAGATGGCATTGCAGAATCTTGGACATTGCCAGTAACCAGAGCTGGGTGCATTACTTCCGCTAGAAAAGTACATTATCCTGTTTATGTTGAATCCAGAGTAAGAGTAGCTGATGCCGTTACGGCTTCTGATGTGTGGTTACTAAGTGCTGATGACACTCAAGAGATTGATATTATTGAAGCATACGGCGGGTTAGGGCAAGATAATCGTAATGTATGGGCCGCACAACGAATTCACCTTAGTCACCATACATTTATCCGTCAACCATTTCAGGATTATCAACCTACTGATGCTAACACTTGGTGGCAAATGAATGGCGTAAGCAAATGGGGAGGCGAATGGGTTCGAGTAGGCGTTTATTGGAGAGACCCTAAGCATTTAGAATACTACATTAACGGCCAACATGTAAGAACAGTATCAGACAATGCCTATGCGAGTCGCGACATTAATGGTAACTGGCAATATACTTATCCTAGACCTCTAATAAATGGAACCATTCAAAAAGGAACGGATGGTTTCCAAGCGGTTTTTAATGCTTCTAGTTTAGAGGATGCCCAAAATCGATCTGCTACGAGTGTGATTGATCCACTAGATTATCTAGGTAACGGAATGAATCTTGATAAAGAGATGGATATTATTATTAACATGGAAGATCAAAATTGGAATGCTTGCAATGGTCGTACTCCTACCAATGCCGAGCTCGAAGATTTAGAAAAACATACGTTTAAAATCGATTGGATTCGTATCTATAAACCTATTGATAAATAAAATGAGTTAATGTAATAGTTGATTTCAATTAATAAGATAAGACTTTTATAAAAACATCCAAAACCTGATATTAATGTATTGAGTTTTGGATGTTTTCCTTTGGAAGTGAATTTTAAACCACTTCATGATGTTGTAAAATGACCCCTCATATTTTGTTGTTCTTCAAATTATCTCGAAAACTTAAGGTTTCTATTGGCTGCTCGATTATAAATTTAAGCAAAATAGATATAGATAAACAGAACAAAAGCAACAATAATTAGGCTATATCCGTTCACATATTTCCAAGGTTGAATATCAACTTGGCGCGTATACTCTAATTCAAATGCTTTCTCCCTGGGGTACAATTTACCAATAACAAGCATAACGATAACATTAATTAAAAATAAAAAACCTTGAACATGAAGAAAATGCGGGAACATACCTTTCATAACAGTGGCGTCTAGTAGGACATAGATACCATAAATTATAGCTCCAGAAAAGATGGCTACTTTAGCAGCAATTGCGGGAATTCTTTTTGTTAAATAACCAACAATAATGATGGTTAAAATAGGAATGGTATAACAACCATTTACCTGTTGTAAGTACCCAAATAAACCAGAAGGCGCATTGGCAATTAATGGTGCAATAAACATCGCTAATAAAGCGAGGACTATACCAAATGTTTTTCCAGATTTTACAATTTGAATTTCGGAGGCCTCCTTATTAATATATTCTTTATAAATATCGACCCCAAAAAGTGTTACGGAGCTATTTAAAGCACTATTAAAAGAGCTAAGTATGGCTCCAAATAGTACTGCAGCAAAAAAGCCAATTAAGGAAGTAGGTAAAACTTCTCGCACAAGAGTAGGGTAGGCCTCATCTGGTTCAGTTATTATATCTCCATAAAGGTGAAAAGCAATTATTCCTGGTAAGACCACTAATATAGGACCTAATATCTTTATAAATGCAGCTAGTAATATTCCTTTTTGCCCTTCTTTTAAGTTTTTAGCACCAAGCGCTCTTTGTATAATGGCTTGATTGGTTCCCCAATAAAATAATTGCACCAGCATCATTCCTGTAAAGAGTGTACTAAAAGGAACTGAAGAATTTTCTGTTCCCATAGATTTAAACTTGTCGGTGTTTGAGCTTACCAACTCGGTAAAACCGCTTATCATATTACCATCTCCTATCACCATTAACCCTAAAACAGGAATCATAGCCCCGCCTATTAAAAGACCAACTGCATTAATAGTATCTGAAACTGCTACCGCTTTGAGTCCGCCAAAAATAGCATATACAGAGCCAATAATTCCAATAGCAAATACAGTAATCCATAATGCTGAAGTTTTACTAACACCTAATAGTGTTGGAATATCAAAAATAGTACTAATGGCTAAGGCTCCCGAATATAAAACTATAGGTAAAAGCACCACAACATAACCAGTAAGAAATAGTCCTGAAGTAATGGCTTTAGTTCCAACATCATATCGTTTTTCTAAAAATTGCGGAACCGTAGTAAGCCCTTCTTTTAAGTATCTGGGCAACAAATATATAGCAGTAACTACCATGGCGACTGCAGCTAGTGTTTCCCATGCCATTACTGATAAGCCTTCAGAAAAGGCTTGTCCATTAAGACCAACGATTTGTTCGGTAGAAAGATTAGTAAGTAAGAGTGAGCCTGCAATAACAGGAGCTGTAAGACTTCTTCCTCCTAGAAAATACCCAGTGTACGATTTTTCATCAGTTTTTTTAGTTGATAAATATGAAATAACAGCAACTAAAAATGTAAATCCAATAAATGTAATAATGCCCATAAAATTTTAATAAAGAATGTTTTTAATTAAAAAATGCAGTTAACACCTTGTCTTAAAGAATAGCATTACCTGCAGCAATAACAATTACTCCAATAAACATTGCCGCTCATCTTTGGTGAATTTTCTGATAACACGTATAGGCCTAGCATCAATCCTGCTGCGACCGCGAACAATATTCCTAAGGTCATATTATTATTATTGAATTAGCTAAAGCGCGTTACAAGTATTAATTTGTAAAAAATTTAAATATCGTTTTACTCACATAAGGCTCACCTGGATAGGTAATAGACTTAGGTGTATCATTTAAATTAGGCCCATTAGGATATCTATGGGTTTCACAGCAGAATGCTTTATATCGCCCATATTGATCTCCATTTTCTCTTTTCAACAGATCTGAAGTAAAGTAGGCTGAATAAAATAGCATGCCCGGTTCAGTAGTTGATACTTCCATAGCTCTTCCACTATCAGAATGCTCGAAAGAGGCCACTTTTTTTAATTTAAAATCTTTTTCAAACAAAAAGTAGTTATCAAAACCAGTTTCCATGAGATCTAAAGCTTCTCTAAATAGTTTTCCATTTGTGAAATCTTCAGGTCTTCCTTTCACTTGAATGACTTCTCCTTGTGGCACCCCTTTTTCATCGCCTTCTAAAAAAGCATCTGAATGTATCCTTACTTTATGGTTATGAACGGTTTCTTTAAAACCAGATAGATTGAAATAAGAATGATTGGTTAATGAAATAGGCGTTGCTTTATCTGTATCTGCTTCGTAAGAAATGATTAATTCGTTATCATTATTTAGAGTGAAACGTGTTTTTACATTAACATTACCTGGGTAACCTTCTTCCATATGAGGACTATGCAAACTCAAAACTAAAGAGGCTTCATTTTCTCCATCCTTAAATTCATCTAATTGCCACATTTTTTTGTCAAACCCCTTAGTGCCTCCGTGTAGATGATTGCCTCTGTCATTTGCTACTAAGGTGTATTCTTTTCCTTCTAATGTAAACTTGCCTTGATGAATTCTTGACGCACATCGACCTAAAGTTCCTCCAAAATAAGGTGCATTACTTATATATTCTTCAGAGAAATAACCAGCCACATTTTCGAAACCACAAGTTATCTCTCTAGAATTACCTTTATTGTCAGGAGTAAGGATAGAGGTGATCGTTGCGCCATAATCTGTCACTTTCACAACAACACCATTATTATTAGACAAGTGATACAGAGAAACTGAATCGTTTCCAATCGTACCAAAATTTGTTTTTTCTGTTTTCATACTACTATTAAAAATGCGTGATAGCTAGCTGTTTAATTTAATTATGAAAATACTATTACTTCTTAAATGGTGCTAATTTTTGCCAATTAAAAGTAACGCCAACTCCTGGAGTATCTGGAGCTACAGCTCTATAATTTTCAACGACCAAAGGTCTTGTTGTATATTCATCTATTGGGAAGCTATGAACTTCTAGCCAGCCTGAATTTTCCTGAGATGAAACTAAACTCACATGAAGTTCCTGCATACCATGAGAACAGACGGGAATGTTATGCTTTTTGGCAAGTTTAGCTACTTTTAGCCATCCTGTTACTCCTCCACAATTAGAGGCATCTGGTTGAATAAAAGAGAGCTTGGCCTGATCGAAAGCATATTCGAATTCGTGTATAGTATGTAAATTCTCGCCCATTGCTAAGGGAAAGTTTGTTTGGTCTACTATTTCGCCATAGCTTTTGTAATCGTCTGGAATAATAGGTTCTTCAAACCAGGTAATGTCATATTTTTTAAATCGTTCTATGGCATTTATGGCTTTATCTACACTCATGGAATAATTGGCATCTACCATAAAGGTCACATGAGGACCAAGGTGTTCTCGAACGGCTTTGATGCGTTCAATATCTTCGTCTAGATTTTCTCTACCAATTTTTATCTTTACCGCATTAAAACCTTTGCTTATATACGTATCCATATTACCTAATAATTTAGGTAAAGGAAATTGCAAGTCAATGCCACCACAATAGGCTTTACAAGTATTAGATGCCCCGCCAGCCACTTTCCATAGGGGCTGTCCTGTTTTTTTACAGTAAATGTCCCATAACGCGATATCGACTGTGGAAATGGCAAAAGAGGCAATGCCGCCTCTACCAACATAATGAATGTGCCATTCTAAAAAATCGTATATCCCTTCTATGTCAGAGCCATCTTTACCTAATAAGGCCTGTTTAAAATCATACTCTATCATGGCTTTGATAGCCCTTCCACCTTTGCCTCCAGTGTAGGTGTATCCAGTACCGCTACTGCCATCGTTAAGGGTTATGGTCGTTGTGACCAACTCAAAGTGATAATGATCGCCATGTTTAGCATCGGAAAGCACCTCAGGTAATGGCACTTCAAACAATTGCACTTCAATATCTTTAATTTGGTTATTCATTAATTTAAAGTGCTAATTATTTATAATTAACATAAAAAGTTTTCTTCTCTAAGTATTGCTCAAAACCATATTTTCCATCTTCACCACCGCTTCCAGAAAGTTTGTAGCCATTATGAAAACCTTGATGTTGCTCACCATGGCCTCTATTTACATAGATTTCTCCAAATTCTAATTCGTCATTACAACGTAAGATTGTAGCCATATTTTTAGTAAATATCATCGCGGCTAAACCATATTCACAGTCGTTAGCATATTTTATGACCTGATCAAAATTAGAAAATTTAATGACTGGTAAAATAGGTCCAAATGATTCTTCATGAACAATGGTCATTTCTTGAGTTACTCCTGTAAGTACGGTAGGTTCAAACCAATACCCTTTTTCAAACTCAGCCCCTTCTGGTCTTTTACCTCCAGTTGCAATTGTTGCACCTTCTTTTACACTCACAGCAACTAAATGCTCCATGTTTTTAAGTTCTGAAGCGTTAACTTTTGGTCCCATAGACACACTTCTGTCTAAAGGATTACCCACTTTGTATGATTTTATTTTTTTCATAAACTTAGTCATGAATTCATCATAAATGGCTTCATGAACATACATTCTTTCATTACAAGTACAAACTTGACCACAATTATCGAAACGCGAATTAAATGCCGCTTCAGCAGCTTGATCTAAATCGGCATCTTCAAATACAATAGCAGGAGCTTTACCACCCAATTCTAATTGTACATGCGTTAAGTTTTGAGCAGCAGCCTTAAATATTTTTTGACCAGCAGGTGTGCTACCTGTCATGGTAACCATTTTAGTAATTGGATTTTCAACAAGTGCATTTCCTAATACTCTACCAGAACCAGTTACAATATTTAATATTCCTTTAGGCAGTCCTACTTTTTCAGCAATAAAACCAAGCTCTAAAGTTGCTAATGGTGTTTCTTGAGTAGGTTTTACTACAATGGCATTACCAGCAACTAATGCCGGGCCAATTTTTCTACCTGCTAAAGCTAAAGGGAAATTCCATGCCGTAATGGCAACGACAACGCCTCTAGGTATTTTATGAATATAAATGTGTTCTTTTTCATTATCAGAAGGAACAATGTCTCCTTCTATATGGCGTGCCCATTCACAAGCATATTCTATAAAAGTGGCGGTTACTTCAACCTCAATTTCTGCTAGCGATATAATTTTTCCTTGTTCTCGAGTTAGTAATTCTGCTAAATAAGCTTTGTTAGCTCTTATTTCAGTAGCAAATTCACGCATGATTTCTGCACGTTTCCGAGCAGGTACTTTTCGCCATTCTTTTTGTGCTTTATCAGCAGCTTCTAAAGCGATTTTTGCATCTTCCTCTACACCTATTTGCACGGTTCCTACTACACTTTCATCTATTGGACTTGTAATTTCAGCAGACTTTCCAGAAGTTGCGTTTGTCCATTCTCCGTTAATAAACAGTTGATATTCTTTAGCTTTCATATTTTTTTTGATGTTGATTGTTCTAAATTTATCTGCCCATCCATCCGCCATCTACCAGCATAATGGAACCGCACATGTAATTTGCAGCTTCTGATGCCAGAAATACGACTGGCCCTGCAAAATCTTCAGGAGCACCCCATCTTCCCGCAGGAATTCTGGACAAGATCGATGTGGCGCGATTAGGATCATTTCTAAGGGCTTCGGTATTGTCTGTAGCAATGTAACCTGGCGCAATGGCATTAACATTAACGCCTTTTCCTGCCCACTCGTTAGCAAATGCCATCGTCATTTGTCCTATTGCACCTTTACTAGCCGCATATCCGGGTACAGTAACGCCACCTTGGAAGGTTAATAGTGAAGCAGTAAAAATGATTTTTCCTTCTCCTTTTTTAACCATTTCTTTTCCAATTTCTCTGGTAAGAATAAACTGAGCGCTTTGATTAACTTCTATGACTTTATCCCAATATTCATCAGAATGTTCTACTGCTGGGGCTCTTAAAATCGTTCCCGCGTTATTTACAAGGATGTCAATTACTGGAAAATCAGACTTTACCTGTTTAACAAATTCATAAAGCGCTTTTCTATCTGAAAAATCACATTGATACGCTTTAAAATCTTTTCCTAACTGTTTTACTGCATTTTCTACCTCACTTCCTTGTTTTTCTAAACTGGCAGAAACGCCAATAATATTTGCACCAGCTTCAGCTAAACCAATAGCCATAGCTTTTCCTATTCCTCTTTTGCATCCTGTGACTAAAGCGGTTTTTCCTTCTAAATTAAATTTATTTAAAATACTCATTAATTATGTTATTAGTGTTATTGTTGACAATCCATTAATACTTTTAGACCATCGGGTTGTTTATCAATATTTTCAAATACTTCTTGAATTTTACTTAATGGCTGAATGTTTGTTATCAAATCCTCAAACGGTAATTCATTTTTTGTGATGAGGTTAATTGATTTTTCATAATCTTCTTTCTCATAGACTCTAGCACCGATAAGTTTTAATTCTTTCCAAAAGAATTTAAATAAATTAACAGGCTTAGGCTGTCCATGAATGGCAACCATAACAATTCGACCCCGAATTCCAGCCACTTCAGTCATGATGTCTAAAGCAGGTTGTACACCAGCAACTTCAAAAACGACATCTGCTAATCGACCTTCAGTTTTTCCTTTAACATATTCTACCAAATCTGAATTGGTAGGGTTTACTACTTCAAAGCCTAGTTCTTTTGCTTTAGAAATTCTTACTGGATTCACTTCAGAAATCACCACATTTGCACCAGCATCTTTAGCAACCATGGCCACTAATAATCCAATTGGTCCTCCTCCAAGAACGACAGCTGTTTCTCCTTTTTGTAATTCACTAAGCCTAACATCGTGAACGGCTACCGATAATGGCTCAATTAATGCCGCTAATTTAAGATCTGTTTCGGCTTTTAATTTGTGAAGTGTAAACGCAGGGACATTCCAGTATTGTTGCATAGAACCTGGGCTGTCTATACCAATAAATTTAAGGTCTTCACAAATGTGATTAAATCCTTTGTCTGATGGTTTTACACCACGATCATCTAGAGGACGTACAACCACTTTATCTCCAATTTCAAATTCTGAAACGCCATCTCCTACTGCATCTATGACGCCAGACATTTCATGACCAATGGTTTCAGGAATGTTTACTCTTTTATCCATCATACCATGGTAAATATGCACATCTGTTCCACATACACCCGAATAAGCGACTTTAATTCTCACTTCTCCTTTTGCAGGTGTTTCTATTTCCTTTTCAATAAAACTAAAAGTCTTATTGCCTTCGTATTGTGTTGCTTTCAATTTTTTATTGTATTAAATTAATTATCATTTTTTTCACCTTCAGGTGTTTGTTCTCCTACGGCGACATGAGAAGTCTTACGATGGGAATCGAATCGCATGATGCTTTGGTATTGCCAGGTATTGTAAATGTGCGACAAGCCCCAATCGAAAATTTGGGTAGGATTATCGTCTGGTGCTTCTAAAGTCCTGTTTAAGCCAATAGCGTGAGGCATATTTCTCCCTTTTAAAGCACTTTTTATTTCAAAATTGATACCGTCTGGCGACCACTGCATTGTATTTCTTTCTGGACCATCTGTTGTAATTAAAGAAGCGATCCCTCCCTGAGTAGGCCATACGCAAATTTCATGACCAGAATTAGAAATAGGATTGTATTTAGATTTTATATAAGGCCCTTTAGGGTGATCGGCTATCGCTAGACCATGTCGAATTTGTCGCCCTCCAAATAATATTTCTTCTCCCATTTGTTCCCCTTTGTAATACAAATAAAATTTTCCTTTGAAGGGAATAATACAAGGATCGTGTACTTTGTGCGAATCGAAATCTCCTTTTTTCTCAACTAAAAAACGATTTTGTTCAGTACCTTTCCATACGCCATTATCTGCTGGCTTTAGTATGGGCTCGGCACTTTTTTCCCATGGGCCATCTGGAGAATTAGACCATGCTAAGCCCACTTCATTTTTTACTCGTACATCATAAGGCGATTTTACCGTTTGATAACACAAATAATACATGTTTTCATGTTTCATTATTTCTACTGTAAATACAGAACGGTCGTCATAGGCTCCCTTTTCACCTCGATTAACAGCGACGCCTTCTTCTTTCCATGTCCATCCATCTTCTGAGGTAGCATACCAGATATCGCAACGGTCCCAAGGGAATACTTTATCGTTTTCAATATCGCCTCCAAAGCCATCAGTTTCACCTACACTTTTAGAGTACCATACATAATACTTTCCGTTTTCTTTAATCATTGCTGAAGGGTCCCTGCGTACAACGCCTTCCTCATAGGCTAAATCGCCTTTTAGAGGCGCCATTTCATTAAATACGCGATACCAACCATTCTCTACATTTTTCCACTGTAAAGCTCTTTTAGAAGCAGCACTTAAGTAGTCTTTATTGGTAATACCAAATCGATCTAATTTTTCTTGAGATAAATCCAGTTTTTCTTCTTTTGGAGCACTATTTTCTAATTTGTTTAATTGCATGTTAAATTGATTACATGATACAACTAGAATTAATAATATAAAAAGTGAACTTTTCCATATTATATTTATTCTTGTCTGTAGTTCTTTTTAGTTTCAGATGATTTTTTTGAGGCATCTAATGTACAATAATTTCTAACGTATTACTATCTATATTTTTGGCACTAGCGGTTATCTTAACATTAGTGGGTTTTAGTTTGGATTGTATAATAAGTAAAGCCCTTCCTTTGTAGGTCGTAATTGCGTTCGATTTATAATCTTGAACATTAAAGGCAGAGCCATTGTCTACTCCTAGTAGGCTAACCGCTCCATCTAAAGAAAAAGTGATTTCTTTTTCAAAATTCTTTATAGGGTTGCCTTTAGCATCCTCTAATTGAGCAACAATATGCGCAACACTATAGCCATCGGCGGTCATTACAGTTTTGTCGGTAACTAGTTTTATTCTTTCTGCTTCTCCAGTGGTGTTTATGGTTTGCACTTGGTCATCTTTCCCCTCTTTTTTTCCAATTATTTTAAGTGCGCCGTTTTTAAAAGGGAGAATCCATTTGTATATCCTATCTTCAAAATTCTTTAATTTTTTTGTTCCAAGGCTTTCATTATTTAAGCACAATTCTAATTCTTCATAATTAGAGTAAACCTCAACAACTATTTTTTCTCCCTCTTTGTAATTCCAGTGCTCATTTACATCATGCCAAACCCAAAGTGCGTTTTTCCAAGCTCCGGGTTTTCTTTCTACTGGTGCTCCAGTTTTTTTATCTTCTTTAAAGATTGATTTATCTAGGGTTTGTGTTGCAACGAAAATATGTGGGTCTTTGTTCCAAAGCGTTTTAAGCATGTGAAAAGAAGGTTTTTCAAAACCACCCACATCTAGCATCCCGCTTGGCGTTGCTTTTCGAGGCCACTGTTTGTGTGATTCTCCCATATAATCAATTCCCGTCCAAAGGAAAGTTCCAGAAATAAATGGGCGTTCTTGTATAGCTTTCCATTCGTGCCATTGCGGTAAATTTTCACTTCCCATTATTGGTATTGAAGGGTAATTTTTATGGCCATAATCATACAATACTCTTCTATAACTGTAGCCTATAACATCTAAGGCATCAGCGAAACCAGAGAGGTGGCTTGAAGAGGGTAAAATACAATTAGCCGTCACGTAACGCGTGGTATCCATTTCTCGTGTCCATTTTGCTAATTTTTTTGCGGTTTTACCAATATCGTACTTGCCTCTTGGTAGTGTTTCTAACTTTTGCTTAATTTTTTCTGTAGAATAAGGCGGTTCTTCCCAAAAATAATTTCCTTGCCAACTTATATTGTCAAAAAAACCTGTCGCTTTTTGGTTTCTAGGATAGGTCCATTCAATTTCGTTGCCAATACTCCATTGAAAAATAGAAGGATGATTACGATGCGATCGCATGGTGTTTTTTAGATCTTTTTCTGCCCATTTTTGAAAATATTGCGCATATCCTCTAGAGATAGAGTCTACAATTTGTTCATTTTGATTTAATCGTTTGTCTTTAGGGTTGTCCCACTCATCAAAAAATTCATCTTGAACTAAGAAACCCATTTCATCACATAAGTCTAGAAATTCATTAGATCCAGGGTTGTGAGAGATTCTAATTGCATTACAGCCACCGTCTCTTAAGGTTTGTAGTCTTCTTTTCCAGACCTCTTTTGGAACAGCCGCACCAACTAGTCCGCCGTCATGATGTAAGCAAACGCCTTTTATTGCAGTATTAACATCATTTAAGAAAAAGCCTTTATTAACATCAAATTTTATTTTTCTTACACCAAATCTCACGGTGTTTTTATCAATTAATTTATCGTCTTTTAGTATTGAAATAATTGCTTTATACATTCTTGGCGATTCGATTCCCCATAAATAAGGATTGGGAACGGTTAAGTCTTTTTCTATGATTATCTCTTGGCCAGAGGCCATGTTTTTAGAATCACTACTTTCTGAAACAATTTTACCGCTGTCATTAATAATTTTAACTTGATAAACAAAATTTTGATCTTTATTGTAATTGTTTTTAACCGTAGACTTTACATGAATAGTAGCTTCACTGTTGCTTATTTTTGGAGTGGTTATAAAAACACCCCATACCGGAACATGTAAATTATCTTTGCGAATTAAACTAACATTTCTATAAATGCCAGAACCTGAATACCATCTGCTATCTACATATCTGCTTCGATCTATGGTAACTCTAACTTCGTTTTGGTTAGCTTGTTCTTTTAAATGATTGGTAATGTCAAAATAAAATGGCGAATAGCCGTAGGGATGAAATCCTAATGATTTGCCATTTAAATAAACTTCACTGTTATTGTAAACACCATCAAAAAGTAAATACGTTGTTTTCGAATCATTTTTCTTTAAATCGAAACCCTTTTTGTAAACCCCCATACCGCCAGGTAAATACCCTGTTGCACCTTCGCCGTTTTTTGAATCAAAAGAAAAATGAATAGCCCAATCATGGGGTAAATTTACTGGGGTCCAATCTTTGTAAAGCTTAGCGTTTTTTTCGCTTGGAATAGAAGTGTTTTTTAAAAGTTTAAATTCCCAATCAAAATTAAAGTCATACTCGCCATTTTCTGAATAATTTTGAGCATTACCAATGAGAAAATTAAAAATGAGAAAGTACTTTAAATAAGATTTTAGCAACATTAGGCTATGTTTATGAGGATTTCAAAAACAAATATCATTACTTGCTGTTAAAAGACAACTTTATTGGTACTAGACATAAACTGAACAAGTTAGTTATTCAAAAAATTAGCCACTAGACAAAAACACTATATTAGTATTTTAGATTAGACGCAAATGTGCTTTTTTTTTCTTAATATTGCTTATTAAATCATTGATTAACATTTGTATATAATGAGGCGTCTATTTATTTAAAAACTGTATTTATTTGCAAGAAATAAGATGTTATATATACAAGCCATTGTGTTTAGATTAAAAACGACTTCAATTTAATAGACAAAAAATGCGATCCCTTTTTATAGCGATACTAGTTTTAAGTGTATTTTTTAGTAATGCAGTAATTGGTCAAACTCCTAACCAAACGAATCAATATTTGGAAGAAGCTAGAAAATATAAATTCTTGGATTTTGAAAAATCTGCACATAATTATGAAAAGAGTATTGAATTTTTTTCTACAAAAAAAGACACCTTTAATTTAATTAATAGTATTAATGAATTATCCGAGTTGTATGGCCACAACCTTAATTATAGCAAAGCTTATGACGGGTATTGGAAAGCCCTTTTTTTAGCGGAAAAAAGTGGTGATAAATTTTCTAAATCTAGAATTCACCAATCTTTAGGGTGGCTTTATAGTTTTTATAACCGAAATGCTAAAGCTCTAGAAAATTTTGCCAATGCGCTTGAGATAAGCAAAAAGTTGTCCTCTGAAAATAAAATTAGTGCAGATTATGTTATTAGTGATTATTTTTCTATGACTAATTATTATACTTACAACAGAGATTTTGAAACGGCAAGCAAGTATTTAGATAGCAGTTATTTGTACTTTAGACCAAAATTTGAAGGCGATAAAAATTATTTTCTAGAGTCTGAAAGAGCCTTCCTTTTAGCAAATGAAGGCAAATATGCTCAAGCCGAAGAAAGCCTTATGAGTTCTTACAAATACTTTAAAGAAAATAAAGAATCTTATCTTGTTATCATTCACTATTTTCTTGCAAAGTTATACCAAGGGAAAAATGAAATGGATAAAAGTAAATTTCATTACAACCAGTCATTAAAAATTTCCTCTCTCCATAATAGTCATATGAATTATAGAATTATAAATCATAAGGAATTATCAAAACTCTATTACGATTCTAAAGACTATAAGAAAGCTTTTTTTCATATAAAGGAAGCACTTGGCTTAGAGAATAAAATTTTTGGAATTAACAGTAAAAATAATGAATATTTATTTGAAATTAAAGATCAATACCGCCTACAAAAACAACAACAGGAGCTTACTATAAAGGAAAGAAGATTATCTGAATTAGGGAGTAAACAAAAAATATCATTTTTAAGTTCTATACTGTTATTTGCCATATTGATTTTTCTTATTGCTACTAGTTTTATAGTTTTTAAAAATTTAAAGCAGAAACATAAAACGGAAAAAAGAATATTAAAACAAAAACAGCAACTTAAACTAAAAGAAAATAAGAAAGCCATTGAGTTAAAAAATAAAGAATTAGCAAAATCGGCGCTTCAATTAATTGAAAAAGATGAATTTATTGTAGGCCTAAAAAATGCTTTAAGTCAAAATAAAGAAAGCCTCAATCCCAATTCTATTAATAAAATTATTAAATCAATTCAGTCTGGAGTTGGGAGCAATTGGAAAGAATTTGAAGCGAGATTTATAGATATTAACCAAAATTTTTATAAAAATATAAAAAAAGATTTCCCGTCTTTAACTCAAACCGATCTTAAAATATGTGCTTTAATTAAGTTGAATTTCTCTAGTAAAGATATGGCTTCATTACTCGGTATTTCTGTAGAAAGTATCCATACCTCAAGATACCGATTAAGAAAAAAATTGAGCTTAGAACGAAACGATAATCTTGTTGAATTTATTTCGGGGTATTAATCCATGTTGGGAGGTTAAAATGTTCTTAAAAAATAGTCTTAAGATAAAATACGAGAGCTGTTTATCAAAATTGTATAAGAAATTTATAGGGGTTTACTATTACTTTGTGTTTCAGTTAAGAAGTCATTTGGCGTTTTATAAAGCAAATTTATTATGTTAGCAAAAGCTGCAATTACATTAGGGAACGGAACATTTTCTATCGAGGATGTTGAAGTAAAAGCCCCTTTAAAAGATGAGGTTTTAGTAAAAATAATGGCGGCTGGTTTATGCCACACGGATCACGATTCTTTGCATTGGGGGCGCCCTGTAATATTGGGGCATGAAGGGGCAGGAGTAGTGGTATCGGTTGGTGCTGATGTGAACTCAGTTCGACCTGGCGATAAGGTCATTCTTAACTGGGCAATTCCCTGCGGAAAATGTTTTCAATGCCAAAATCAAAATCAACACATTTGCGAAAATAATTCACCAGTTGTTGCTGGAGACGCTTTGCCAGATGGCCAAGTCTCGAGCGGTCATGCCAGATTAGAAAGTACTCTTTTTAAAGGTAAAGGAATAGAGCGTTCTTTTAATATCGGGACGCTTTCTACTCATACCATTGTTAAAGAGCCTGCAGTCGTAAAATACGAAACCGAAATTCCGTTTAGTGCGGCCTCTATTATTGGCTGTGGCGTGATGACTGGATATGGTTCTGCTGTTAATACTGCAAAAGTAACACCAGGCGCCACAGTTGCTGTTATTGGAACTGGCGGTGTTGGCCTTAACGTTATTCAAGGCGCAAAGATTTCTGGTGCTGCCAAAATCGTTGCCATCGATATTAACCCTACACGGTTAGAAATGGCAAAAAAGTTTGGCGCCACACATACTGTTTTGGCAGAAAAAACAGATAAAGGCCTAAAAAAGGCGACCCAATTGGTAAAAGAAATGACGAGTAACGGAGGTGCCGATTTTGCTTTTGAATGTACTGCCATACCAGAATTAGGAGCGGCACCTTTAGGGATGGTACGCAATGCAGGAACAGCTGTGCAAGTAAGTGGTATAGAAGAAGAAGTAACCATTGATATGCAATTGTTTGAGTGGGATAAAATTTACATTAACCCGCTTTATGGTAAATGTAGACCACAAATAGATTTTCCTAAAATTTTAGAACTTTACAGTAAAGGCGATTTACTATTAGATGAAATGGTGAGCTCGACGTATAAGTTTGAAGCGTTAAAAGATGCTTTTGATGATATGCTATCTGGAAAGAATGCCAAAGGTGTTATTATTTTTGAATCCTAATTAGAAACTACCCCTTTAAATATGTCATCAAAATTTCATACCACCGAACTCTCTGATCCTCGTTTTGAAGCCAATCAACTAAGGCATATTACTGTTAAAAGCAAGTCCTTAAAAAATCGAGGCGACATTACGGTATATGTGCCCTCTAATGAAGAGCTTACTAATTTGCCCATTGTCATTCTTTTACACGGAGTTTATGGTAGCCATTGGATTTGGTCTCAAAAAACAGGAATTCATTTAAAAATGGAAACTTGGATAAAGAACAATGAAATAGAACCAATGATTATTGCTATGCCATCAGACGGTTTATGGGGAGATGGTAGTGCCTACTTGCCGCATTCTAATTCCGATTTTGAAAAATGGATTACGCAAGACGTCATCGATGCCGTAGTGGAATTAATTCCCCAGGCAAGTCCACAATCTAAATTATTTATTGCTGGATTATCTATGGGAGGGTTTGGAGCACTTCGCTTGGGTTTAAAGCACCACGACAAATTCTCGGGTGTATCTGGGTTATCATCGATAACTGTTTTAGACGAAATGAAACTTTTTGTTGAAGAGCCAATAAATCACTATAAACAAACCGAAAAAGAAAATGAATCCATTTATGAAACGGTTCTAAAATATAAAAACCAATTACCTCCGTTTCGGTTTGACTGTGGTATGGAAGATGTGCTTATTGAGGGCAATAGAAAATTACATGATCAATTAGAAGCATTAAATATTAATCATACCTATAAAGAAAACCCTGGTAAACACGAATGGATTTACTGGGAAACACACATTAAAGAGACCATACTCTTTTTTAATACCTTATTATAAATAGGTAATATGGTTCAATTATTAATCAATATAGTATAATAATTTAATTAATAATCTAATTTACTTTGTTAGCATGTGGCAAATGCTATCATAAAAAAGAAAACAATAACTCATGAAGAACAGTACCTTTTCAGATCCTTTTGAGAATGCCCGACAAGAAAAAGGCTATGGCGAAATGAACGATCAAGACGATCCAGTGACCATGCTATTGCGACTTAAAGATGTTCGTAAATGTGCACATAATTGGAAAACATTTCAATCTGGGGCGGTTCCTGGTCGTATTGTAATACCTTCGGAAGTAAATATACGAGAGACGCGCCAGATTCCTTTTGAGGTAGATCCGCCCATGCATAAAACCTACAGAGATTTAGTCGAAGATTGGTTTAAAAGACCTTTGCAACAAGCCTATCAAGAAAAATTAACAACTATCATAGAAGATATCGTTGATGAGGTGCTGGCCAAAGAAATAGCAGTAGAAGTGGTAGAAGAATTTGCACTAAAAATACAATCTAGAGCGTTAACCTTATTATTAAATATTCCTTTCGAAGAGTCGGAAACCTGGATCTCGTGGGGGACACATGTATTTAGAAGCGAAGACACGTCTTTAGATGGTGAAAAAGCGGCCATTCTATACAATTATATAGATGAACAAATAGATAAGGCCATTCAAAACCCGGGAAAGGACTTATATTCTGTATTATTAAATTCTGAAATTGATAATAGAAAATTAACTAAAGAAGAAGTAAAAGGCGTCATGATACTCACATTCGCAGGAGGGCGAGATACAGTAATTAATACGATAACAAATTCTATCGCTTACTTCGCAGAGCATAAAGCATCATTAGAGCGCTTAAAAAACAATCCAGACATTACTAGAAAGGCGGTAGAAGAGTTGATACGCTACTTCTCGCCACTAACACAGATGGGACGAGTGGTTACAGAAGCGGCTTCTGTATGTGAACATGCAATAAAAAAGGATTCGCGTATTTCACTATGCTGGGCTTCTGCCAACAGAGATGAAACCGTATTTGAAAACCCAAATGAAGTTGTTTTAGATCGAAAGATGAACCCGCACGTTAGTTTTGGTTTTAGCCACCATAAGTGTTTGGGTGCCACTCATGCGCGACAGATAATGATGGTATTGCTAGAAACACTTGCGAAAAAAGTGAAGTTTATAGACATTATAGATTCTGAGGAAAATATTGAAAACCTTGATGAGTTTCAGCGTAAAGTTGGCTTTGATAGTCTTCAGGTAAAATTCAATAAATAATAACATAGTATAACAAAAGGCAAACCTTAGCCTTACATTCAATAAAAATATGGCAAAAATAACATTTATAACTAGCGATAATAAAACAACGGTACTTGAAGGGAGTTCAGGTTCTGTAATGCAGCTTGCAGTCGATAACAATATTAACGGCATCGATGGTGATTGTGGCGGGGTATGCTCTTGTGCGACTTGTCATGTTCATGTTCACCCAGATCACTTTGAAAAAACAGGAATGCCCAGTGATATTGAGAACGACATGTTAGAGCTTGATGATCATGTAAATGCGTATAGTCGTTTGTGTTGCCAAATAGAGATTAATGAGGCACTGGATGGCTTAGTATTAACGGTAGCAAAATAAATTATTGCTTATTGTTTGCGAGCTCTATATGCGCTATTAAAACCCAAGAGTAATGACCAATTCGAGTACCCAAATTTGTGTAGTAATAGGAGCTAGCCACGCTGGAGTTAATTTTGCATTTTCGCTAAGAAAAGAAGGTTGGGAGGGCAGTATCATTCTTTTTGATAAACAGACTGCTATCCCTTATCACCGTCCGCCACTTTCTAAAACATATTTAACCTCAGGCGATGATGCTAAAGATAAAAATGTGCTCAAGTCTCATGAAAGTTATACTAAAGAAAACATCACCCTTCAATTAGGCGTTAGTGTTAAAACAATTCATCGAGAAGCTAAAAAAATCACTTTAAGCGATGGTACGCTACAGCAGTATGATAAACTAGTCATTGCGACAGGTGCTCGCCCCTTAATTCCAGATATAAAAGGTATTAATAATGCGATAAATATATTTACACTTAGAACGATAAAAGATTCTGAAGCTATTCGTAATGCAATAAAAAAAGGCGGCATCAAAAGTGCACTTATAATAGGAGGTGGTTACATAGGATTAGAAATTGCAGCATCTTTAAAAAAAATGGATATTTCTGTAACTGTATTAGAACGCGAAAACCGAATTTTAGATCGAGTAACCACTCAAAATTTAAGCACATTCTTTAAGGACTTACACACCAATAATGGCGTTGTTATAGATACCAAAAAAAATGTGATATCTATAGAAACTCATGATAATGTGAATACTGTTATTTGTGATGATGGGACGCGTTACAATAGTGATATGATTGTTTTAGGTGTTGGTATTCGGGTTAATACAGAACTTGCTCAAGAAGCAGGAATAGCAATAGAAAACGGTATAAAAGTGAGTGCTGCGTCGCAAACCAGTGACAAAGCCATATATGCTATTGGCGATTGTACTTATCATCATAACCCTCATTATAATCGCTTTGTTAGATTAGAATCGGTACAGAATGCGATCGATCAAGCAAAGGTCGCAGCTGCTTCAATTTGTGGGAAGATGGCAATCTACGACGCCATTCCCTGGTTTTGGTCCGACCAATATGATGTAAAACTTCAAATAGTCGGGTTGTTTTCTAATTACAATGAAGTGATTGTACGAAAAGAAACGGGTGAAAATAAAAAACTCTCTATTTGGTATTTCAACGATAAAGAATTACTGGCAGTAGAAGCAGTTAATAATGCTAAAGCTTACGTCCTGGGGACAAAATTTATTAAGGGGCGCAAAGAAATTAACAAAACGAACCTAAGGGATGTTTCACTAACGCTTAGCCCTTCAAATTTGTTGTTACCATAAGTCTTGTTTAAAAAGTAACCCGTTTATTCTTTAGACTTTCGATAGGAAAATGGCGAAACCCCTTCTAGCTTTTTAAACTGTCTGTTAAAATAGGAGACCGTATTATAGCCGCACTCAAAAGCAATTTCTTTAATTTGTAAATCGGTATTTGCTAATAATTTTTTTGAAAAATCTACACGTACTTTATTTAAATAATTAGTAAAAGTATATTTCGTTTCATTTTTAAAATACCTGCAAAAAGACGATACTGTCATATTGGTCATCGCCGCACACTCTTCAACAGATACTTTTTGTTTGTAATTTTCCATAATAAATTCATGCACTTTCAGAATACGATTCGATTTAAAATAAAAACTGGTTTTAAAATAACCTTCAGAGGCCAAAATCTCATACCCTGATTGGTTAATTAAATCTAATATTTTAATCAATTTTAATAGTTGATCTAAAGGCGAGGATTTAGGGATTTCTTTTAACAATTCAATAATTGTTTTTTTATGCTTGCCAACTACTTTTATACCTCTCTCGGAGGTGCTTAATACTTTTCGAATCCCTTTTAATTCGGGAATGTCTACAAAATGAGCACCAAAAATATCTTTTTTAAATTGAATATAAACAGACTCACAATAGCTTTTAGAGTCGTTTTGCAAATATTTACGATCGGGAATCCAAGCGTGAGGAAGGTAGCCGCCTAACAAAACAACATCATTTACTCCAAAATTTTCACTATGGTCTGCAACTAAACGTTTCCCGCTTCCCTTAATAATTAACAGCAATTCAAATTCGGGATGATAGTGCCAAGCACCACTAAAATAAGGTTGGCGGTAAACTCCTGTATGAAATGAAACATGTTTAGATTTTTCTACTTTTTCTAGAGAAACCTCAATTTTAGGCTTTTTTGATAGCGATTTCAATATGATAAAAGGGTTTAATTAAATGCAAAAATAGTATAATACTAATTCTAAAGTTAAGCCCTTACATTAAATTTTGTTTTTTTCTATGAATATTGGTGTTATTTTATAGTGATTTAGTTATAGAAATGCGCCTTCAATAATTTAAATTATCGAAGGCGCATTTTAATGAGATGGACGCTATTAATTTACAGCTATGAGACTTTTTAGTGGTCTTTTCGGTATTGATATTTTGTGTATAAAGTTTCCCTAACTTTACTAATTAATTCTTCATAAGGGGTGTCTCCTACATCAACAAAGCCTACATTGTAATTCTCACCATCACCTCTTCCTGTAAAAGGTTCGTCTAAGTATTGAAACCAATGCGCTCCAACAATTAATTTGTTTCTCAGCGCACCTTGTATGTAGCTTTGGTAGGCATTAGCTCTCTCTTGTTGGTTTTTTGAAGCTTTTACACCTGGGTGTGCCAAACCTCTATCTGTGGCGCCAAAATGGAACTCGCCAATCATAATAGGTTTGTCTACACCTTCTGGTAATCCTACTTTTTCAACGCTAACTTCATATTTATTAAAGCTAACAATATCGCAATATTTTGCCGCTGCGGTTAGCGTGATATCATTGTTAGACCATGCAAAACGACAGCCCAGGTAATTTTGACCGGGCGCTATTCTATTAAGTTCCTCTTTAATCGTTTTAAAATAAGTGGTTGCAATTCTTTCATAAAAGCGTACCAAATCTTCTTCTGCGTTTTTTTGGTCTGGTGGCGTGGTAGATTCTAGTAGTTTGTTCCAAGACTTGTGTTTTGTTTTCCAAACTTTATTTAATGCTCTAATTGATTTGTATTTTTCTTTAAGTTGATTTATAAATTCAATTTTAGCAGGTTGAGTTGCAGGGCTTTTTAAAGCACCTATAGATAAAGAACCTATACGGCCCCAAGACATTTCATTATCTATAAAGAAACCAATACACCAAGGGTCTTTAGCTCCTTTTTGTTGTCTATTCATAGAGCTTCTTACACTGGTTCTAAAACTAGGATCAAAAACATCATGAAATTTGCCCCAAAAGCCACCAGAACCTTCTATTTTTGGCGTTCCCGTAATCCATATAGAGCCTACATAAGGAGTTCTATGCTGAAAAGCAGCTTCAAAATCGGAAACGAAACCAATGGTATTTAACCCCCAGCTTCTAAATCGATCATGGACCCTATTTCTAAACTTAGCTAACCAATCGTCTCCGTATTTTTTGTATAAATTCGACTGATAGAAATTATAAGTTTTATAAGGTGTTTTTCCTTTATAGAAACCATGCGTGGCCCAGGTGCTAGTGCCATGAAATTTTTTATAGGCACCTTCATTTTTAGCTATATTTTCGAAATAGGTTTCACGATGTTCAATCCCTGTGTTTCCTTCAGAAGAAGAGACACAATTAAGACCCGCAGTCCAGAATAAATACCCTTCTGGATCTACCATCCACCATTTGTCTTCATATTTTTCTGTTCTAAAAAAACCTGTAGCTTTTAATTTAGGACCCTTAGTCCAACCACCATAAATACTTAAATCTTCTGGACTAGGGTATTTGGCGAGTTCTATAGTTTCTAAAGAATCATGCACTTTTAAATCCTTATCAGTATGTATTTTATTTTTCCAATCCTTGTGTTTATATTGCCCAAATTGATCTACAAAAGGAAAGAACCCTTCAGGGCTCTTTTTCACCATTTTTCCTACAGCTCTTATGTTATCTACCGTAAAAGTACTTGGAGAGGTTGCATAACGCGTATTAAATAAAAATTCACCAATGGCTTTCATATCGGTTTTTATTTCTCCAGGAATACCTCGCATGCCTACTATATCTTGCTGGGGATCGTGTACCCATGGTGTCCAGGATAAGTTAACCGTTATTGTTTTGGTTTCTTGAGGTTCAAGATCAGCGTAATCCGAACAATACCATCGAATTAAACCATCGGGGTCATTACCAACAAATAGTTCAACTTGAATGTCTTTATTACTTAAGTTTGAAACATCGGCTTTAATTTGGTAATAATCGGTAAGGTCCCAATCATTGTTTTTAGTTCTGTATAATTTTACACCTGCCAAATTAATAGCATACCCACTATTTACTTTTAGTTTAGAGCCATCATTTGTTTTTATAATTTCATATGCTGCGTCCTGAGGTTTAACAACCCCTTCATCTAAGGCGGTTTCAAAATCAAATAGCATTAAAGATTTTTCTTGAGCTCGTAAAGTGTTATTAGAGAAAACAATTAAGCCTATTAAAATAAAGTAAAGCGAATGTTTAGAAATTAATTTCGTGTTATTAGTTTTAATCATTAATTAAAATTTTATGTGAATTATAATGTGGCTAAAAATAGAAAAGTTTTCTGCAAACCTTATAAAATCGATATAGACATAATATATACAATGCCCGTAATTCTCTTAAAAAGCAGACAATCAATACTAATCAAAAAATGGACGCTCTAAGATGTATTTATCATGCTTTTAACGCTTTAAGATAAATGAGCACACCGCATAGTAGGTTTATTAAGACCTGTTATAATTTTGGGCGTTAAATTTAATTTTTTTCTTTCTTTATGGCGGTTTGCCATGTGTAAAGATTTTTAAGCCCTTTTAAATTAGAAAGTAGGTCAATACTTTTGTCTGTTATTTTTGAATTACTGTGTAAATTTAAGCTTTCTAACTGCTTCAAATTAGTTAAATGAGCAATACCTTCATCTGAGATGTTATTTTTTTCTAGTCCCAATCTTTTCAGTTTAGTAAAGGTTCCTATTATTTTTAAATGCGCATTGTTAATACCATTATTGGGTAACGATAACCAAACAATATTATCTTTAATTTTTGATAATTCATTTAATGTTTCAGTGATTTCCTCGGGACTAGGCTTTTTATTATTAACCGATAATAGTGAAATATCTAATTGATTGGTTTCTGCAACAAGTTCTCGTACATTAACATTTTTAAGTCTTAAGCGTTCTAAAATTTCATTAGAAATGGGAGGGGCTAAACTTATTTTTCCCTCAAAAGATTGATCACCGATAAGCCCCAGATTTTGCGCAATTAAAATCCTCATTTCTTCAGGAGTTTCGATATCTCCTACTTTAGTTTCAAAACCAGCGTGTCCATTATCAATCCAATATTCGATAATTTTAATTTCTTCTTCTGTCAATGGCGTCTTTCCCTCAGGCGGCATAAAATCTTCGTCATCAGGATTTAAATGCACCCGTTTTATTAACTCAGATTTTTCGCTATTCCCAGCTATTATAGCAGGGCCGTTTTTGCCGCCTTTTAAAATAGAACGTTCATTTTCTAAAGAGAAGCTGCCTTTTTTCTTTTCTGAGTTATGGCAAGTTGCACATTTTTTTTGGAAAATGGGGTTTACAAGATGAGTGAAAATGGAAGCCTCTTCAATAGTATTGATTTTAGCTAATGTTTTATTTTCTTTTTTACCAAACGGTAAATAGGCAGTAAGATAACTCGAGCCATGGGTTAAGTTACCTCCATAATGTCCTGTTATGCTAAGTAAAATGACTACTATAGTTAAACTGGCGATATTTAGTTTAAAAGATTCAGAAATTATCTTTTTAATCTTTCCAGTTTTAAGTAGCCATGCTAAAATCGAAAAACAAGTAGTCGCTATTCCAAACCAAAAATGGCGGTCTAGTGCTTCAACATCATATTCGCCGCTTAGAGATAATAAATAGCCTAAGATACAAGCCGTAATGGCACTAATAGCTCCTAAAAAAAGAGCTAAGGGACCAGCTGCTTGTAAGGCTTCTTTTTTTTGATAGTTTGCCAATACTTCTAAAATAAAGGCAAAAAACAAAAACCCTATGGGTAGATGCACAACAAGGGGGTGAAACCTTCCAAAAAATAAAACAATATCAGGGATGTCGTTCATTACTCCTTTTTTATATCATTAATGTATGGTAACCTAGCCAGCGGTGGTTATTATACTCGTTCAAGTTTAAGAGGCGGGGTTTTGTTCGCATTCCATTGGCAGATGTATAAATTTTTATCTTCATCCACACACACATCATGACCATGCATAATAGGTTTGTGTTTTAGTTGATAGGATTTTTGCAATTTTCCTCCTTTGTATTCTGGAGGGGTGCCGCCAGGATTAGACACTACTTTATCGCCTTCAAGAATGGTTACAAATCCAGTATGTTCTTTCCATGTTGTTTTTCCAACTTTAGGTTGCGACCAGCAGACCCCAGCGTATAAGTTTTGGTCATCAAAAACAGGTCTACATATTTGCATATTTGGTAAGTGAAGCGATTTAACAAACTTCCCGTCGAGTGTAAACCATTTAAAAGACTCTTCATTCCTTGACGTACAAACCACCAAAGGGTTGTTTTTGTCACGATAATCAATAGCTACACCATGAGCACTATCTAAACGATAATTAGGATTGCTATTTTGTTTACCTCCCCAATGTCTTATGTATTTTCCATTTGAGTCGTATTGAAGAATATAATCCATGCCATAGCCATCTGCCACATAGATGTCTCCGTTAGGCCCTATAGCTGTTTCTGATGGGCAAAAATGATCTCCAGCCTTGTAAATCCCTATTGTTTGGGGGTGTCCTATATCAAAAATCACTTTTCCATCGGTGGTGGTTTTGGTCACTCTACCGTTATGGTGTACCCATTGTCCGTTTTTATCCAGAAACCATCCAGAATCGGTAAGAAAAAGCACATCTTCTCCGCCTTCATTAAAAAGTGTTAAACCATGACCTCCAGGATAGGAGGTTCCCCAATAATCTAATAGTTTACCCGATTTATCAAAAATTAAAATATTATTATCGGTATGATCTCCCATCATAATTAATCTGCCCTTACTATCCATTTGCATTTCGTGGCAATTTAGAATCGGATTTCTTGTAGAACTAATTTGAGCCCAATCCCTAACAATGCGATATTGATAATTGCCATGCCCTATAATTTCTTCTTTTTTGGAGGGCTTTTTTTTAATAAGATGAAACCCAAAAGTTGGTGCTGTTGCTATACCAGCACCTGCCAGAGTTATATTTTTTATAAATGTTCTTCTTGATGCCATAAAATTGATGTAGAATTTTATCTTTTTCGTCTTTAATTAACTTAATATGTCCTTTACCACGTGTCCATGAACATCGGTTAACCGAAAACGTCTTCCTTGATGTTTGTAAGTAAATCTTTCATGGTCTATACCAAAAAGATGAAGTAATGTAGCCTGAAAATCGTGAGTATGCACAGGATCTTTAACCACATTATAGCTAAAATCGTCTGTTTCGCCATAGGTGATACCAGGTTTAATTCCTGCTCCAGCCATAAACATAGTAAACGCTTTAGGGTGATGGTCGCGGCCATAATCTGAAGCTGTAAGTTTTCCTTGCGAATACACGGTTCTTCCAAATTCTCCTCCCCAAATTAATAAGGTATCTTCAAACATGCCGCGTTGTTTTAGGTCTTTTATTAAAGCCGCATTAGCCTGATCTGTTTTTTTTGCGTTACCCAATACACCGGCGGGACAGCCTATGTGTTGATCCCAACCTTGGTGGTATAACTGTACAAATTTAACGCCCTTTTCTAATAATTTCCGCCCAAGAAGACAATTGGCGGCATAAGTGCCAGGGTCTCGACTGTCTTTTCCATACATTTCGAATATGTAATCGGGTTCCTTACTCATGTCTGTTATTTCGGGGATAGAGGTTTGCATGCGAAATGCCATTTCATATTGCGACATGCGTGCATCAATCTCTGGATCGCCATAAAAACTGTTTTGTACGTCATTTAATTTACCTAAATAATCTAACATATTTCTACGATCATGCCCATCGTAATTTTCTGGATCTGTGAGGTAAAGTACAGGGTCTTTTCCGCTTCTAAATTGTACCCCTTGGTGTTCTGTGGGTAAAAAACCATTACCCCATAAACGGGCATACAGTGGTTGACCACCTCCGTTTTTGGAAATTAAAGAGATAAACGTGGGTAAATTTTCATTATCCGATCCCAAACCATAACTTAACCAAGAACCAATAGATGGTCGCCCAGGTTGTTGACTTCCTGTTTGAAAAAAGGTAATTGCAGGATCGTGGTTAATAGCATCGGTTTGCATGGATTTAATGAAACAAATATCATCGACCACTTCCGATAAGTAGGGCATGGCATTACTTACCCAAGCTCTAGATTCGCCATACTGCTTAAAATCGATAATGGATGGTGCTATAGGCAAAGAAGTTTGGTCGGCGCTCATCCCCGTTAAACGTTGTCCTTTTCGTACCGAATCTGGTAATTCCTGGCCAAATAAATCTCTTAATTTAGGTTTGTAATCAAAAAGTTCCATCTGTGACGGACCACCACTTTGGAACAAATAAATAGCTCTCTTAGCTTTAGGCACGTGATGCGGTAAACCTAAACCATTTCTGCTAAACATTTCCAAATCTGGCTTCACATTATTTTTTACATTACTCCATGCTTTATCGGCATTGAGTAAAGACCCAAATGCCAATGCACCAAATCCTAGAGAGGTTTTGGTTAAAAATGTTCTTCTATCAAACATTTTTTCAACCTGTTGTAAGTCTTTATTGTTAGATCGCAATTTGTCGTGATGATCACACATAATAATTTATCTTTTAGTTATCGTAGCATCCGAATTCATTATTGTACTTGCTACTACAGCATTTGCGGCTATCATGGGTAGGTTGTCATTTTTGTTGAACACAAAATCTCCAGATTCTAACCAGCCTTTAGCTTTATTAAAATCTTTTTCAAACTTTGTATACTCCACTTTTTGGAGTTGTAATAATAGGTCAAGTTCTTTTTCTGTTATTTGTTTTCCCGTTAAGCGCATATAAATGTCTTCTATGCCTTCTTTTAGTGAAGGAAAAGCGGTCATTTTTTTACCCATTACTTTTGAGGCTTCTATATATGTTGGGTCATTAAGCAATACTAGTGCTTGCAATGGGGTATTGGTTTCTTGCCTTCTTGTCATGCAAATTTCTCTGGTAGAGGCATCAAACGTTGCTAAAGTAGGGTTGGGAGCTGTTCTTTTCCAAATGGTATATAAACTTCTTCGGTATAGTTTTTCACCGTCATCTCTTTTGTATGGCAAATGTGTCATTTTCCAAAGACCACTAGGTTGGTATGGTTTTACACTTTCTCCGCCTATTTTAGGATTTAACAGGCCGCTCGCTAATAGTGCATTATCACGCAGCATTTCACCAGATAATCGTTTAGAAGGCCCTCTTGCCAACCAGACATTAGTAGGGTCTATTTCTCGTAATTCATCTGTTGCCTTAGAATCTTGTTGGTAAGTACTAGACATCGCAATGCGTTTGTTTAGTGCTTTTAAATCCCATCCAGATTCTATAAATGTGGTGGCTAACCAATCTAGTAATTCTGGATGAGTTGGTAAGCTGCCCTGATTTCCACAATCTTCAGAAGTTTCTACAATGCCTTTGTTAAAGAAATTTTGCCAATACCTATTTACTGCTACTCTTGCGGTAAGCGGGTGCTTAGGGTCTGTTAACCATTTTGCCAAACCCAATCTGTTTTTTGGTAGTGCTTCTGGCATAGGAGGTAAACTAGCAGGCGTATTTGGGAATACTTCCTCTCCAGGCGCATCATATTGTCCTCTTTCTAAA
>CALDCO010000075.1 GCA_937937185.1 uncultured Flavobacteriaceae bacterium | reverse complement strand
ATACCGTTTTTCTTCGTTTCACTTTGAAAAACCACTCAATTTGACGGCTTTTTTCATTCTAAATCTTAGATCAGGTTAATATAGAAAATTTTATACAATGAAATATTGGTTGTAATAATCATTTATGAAATCATACTTTTTTAACTTTGAAACTAACATTTAAACAGTTGCTAAGGTAAATTCAATATTGAAAAATTAATTGTAAAAAGAAAACGCAGTCGAAATATTGAGTATTTTCCTAGTTTTACATGTGGTGGTTTAACGATAATGCAAACCATTTTTAGCTAGCAATTATAATAGAAACGGTATGAATTAGATTCACTAGCGTACTTGAAAAAAATTCGTAAATCTAATAGGGAATTTACCATTACAAAAGAAGGAAATTTCTATCAAGTTTATCGTTTTATTGCAACTAAATAATTCTCGATACCGCTTTTATTGCCCTAGGAATCACCTTGAACCGGCAAATAGATTGCGAATTTTTTATCTAACTTACCTCGGGTTAATTAATAATTAATCTTTTAATTTTTTGTCGGCCATCTTCATACTTAAGCTGAACAAAATACATCCCCGTTTGTAAGTTTTGAACATCTACAGTTGTAGTGGTTGCAGTGGTGTAAAATGTAAGTATTTGTTTTCCATTAACATTTAAAATTGAGGCTTCTGTATTTATATTTTCATCAGCTAATTCAATAGTAAAACTATCAGAGACTGGATTAGGAAAAACCTTAAATTTAGAGGTATCATTATACGCGTTGGTACTTAAAGAATCGTAAATAAATGTTTTTAAAGATAACCACCCGATTAAATTTGCATCTTGCTCTGCATTAGCAAAACGTAGTTGTTTTGCATTAGGTTTAATGGCTTCCAGTGGATTTACCACACGCATTAATAGCGTGTAGGTTCCATTTTCAATCTCCAAAGAAGATGAAAAATTTCTAAGTACTTCATTTTCGGGAAGAATACTATTAATATTCCATTTGGTACTTCCTAAATTTATAAGTTCTCCATTCTCATTCTGCAATGCAAATTCAACATCCCAATCGTAATAAAATGGCGCTATTCCTCTATTTTCTATACGCAAGTCAAAATTTATTTTACCGTCTTCAATAGGGTACAATTTAATCCCGTTTGCGTAAAATCTGTAACCCAGTAATTTATTTTGCTTTAGCGCATTATTGAAGGATGTTGATCCTTTTCTATCATCGAAAATAGCATGGTTTAATAAATAGGTAGCATGAGTCGTGTTAACGCATAATTCAAAATCTTGCCCAACGGGGTTTGGTATTGAATTCCAAAACCCTTCAGCATGAGGCGGAAAAATCTCCCCCCCAATAGGATGTTTTTCCCAAACATTAGCGATGTTAGCGCTTTCCATTTTAGGCCAAAAATGCCATGCTGTTTCTCCTATCGTTGATTGAGCGAAGGAATCGTCGTGATAACCTACTTTACGCTCTATGTGGGTAGGCACACTAGATTGTGGTTCTCTTATGTTTATGTGAGTATCGGGAAAAGCTTCAATATATTTTTCAAAGATCACTCTTTTATTGTCAGGACTCATTCCTAATTCATCTACCAAAGGGTAATTGTGCCATTCTCCCCAAAAGCCAACGACACCTCCTTGAACAATACTTATTCTTGGATCTCCGTTGTATTTATCTCCAAAATTATCAATAAAATTGGTGAGTGCGGCCATGGTCCTAGGGTCATTATAATCTGGAGACTTACTATCGCCTGGTCTATTGCCGTAATTTGAATAATTTCTCATCTCTACTCCTGCATCTATTAAAAATTGAGGCGTGGCAATTGGAGTCGCCGGCGTATCTAAATAAAAGCGTACAATCGCTGTATTTCCTTCATTACTTATGTCCTCTAGTTTATTTTCTAGTGCTGTCCAATCAAAATCGTTCATACCGTTCATGGTATTTCGTAACCCTATGTAAAAAAATTCCATGCTATAGGGGAAATTTCTGGTACCAGAAAAACCAGGAACAAGACCTCGAATGGGGTTAATTTCTAATCCAGGCGTATCATCGTCGTAGACTAATGTATCCCAAGATTGGGCACTAGAAAATGATAAAAAAAGACAAATTGCTATTAAAATTAGTCGTTTAAGGGTTTTCATAAATTTGTAGGTATTATTTGTATTAAGGCTATAGTGTGAAAATACATTTTTTATATCAAAAAACATAATTTACTATGAATATACGATCTATAAATAGCTTTCGGATTATAAAAAAACGCTTTTTTATTAAAGTTGTTACGTAATTTGTAATTAAACTAAGTGTAACTTCTTGCATCCGAATTCGCGGTTAATCCTTATATTTAGACGGTTTATCTATAGTAAATATTTCACATAATTAGAAAAAAGAAGGCTATAAAATTAAATTACAAAATTTTGTTTTATTATTTTTTTTATGTCCTCCTGAAGCCCTCTTATCAAATTTTTAAAATTGAAAACCCATAGCTTATTATGTGTTTTCGAGTTTACCATACAAAAACAATTTAGGAAATGGTTTAAACTTTTTTAAGTTGCTTAAAAATGGTTTTCTTCTTGCTTTATATTAATAAATTTCATTCCATTTATTGATTAAAAACTAAAAGTTAAGGTGATTTCTATTGAAAAACCCTGTTAAACCCGCATTATGCATTAGAAAATCTATTACATCTTGAAACTACTTCAAAATATGACGTTTTACTACAATTTTTAATTTAACCATAATGATACTATAGTGAAATTAAAAATTGTCATATTTTATTGTAGTTTCAACCTTCATAACGAAGTTCTAATGCATAATGCGGGTTAAACAATTTTCACTTAAAATAGCGATTTAAACTTTTTTTGTTTTATATCTTGCTTGCTCTATTTTAGTATTCTATTTAAAATCGTTATCCATGCTTATAGGAATTATTTTAGCTTTTGTTTCGGCATTATTATTAGGAGTTTACGCATTACCGTCTAAATACACCAAAGGATTTGCCTGGGAAAATACTTGGGGAGGGTTTTTCTTTTTTGGAATGTTTGTAATTCCGTTAATAATGACCTTGACTTTGGTTAACGATTTATGGGGTATTTATTCTCAAATTCCTACCTGGGTATTTTTAACAATGTTTGCTTTAAGTTTTTGTTGGGGAATAGGCAATATGCTTTGGGGGTATAGCATTTCATCAATAGGAATGGCTTTGGCTTTTAGTTTGTTTTTAGGGGTTATTACTTCTATCGATACGATTTTACCTTTAATACTGGTTCCCGAAGGCCAGGAAAGTGTTATAGGCACTAAAGTGGGAAACATCATGTTAATTGGAATTGCCATTATTGTCTCGGGAATTGCTTTAAATGGTTATGCAGGGATTTTAAGAGATAAAAGCAAACAAACAGCGATTAATGAAAATAACACAAAAAAAATTCGCCAAGGCATATTGTTTTGTGTTTTAGGGGCAATTTGTGCCGCTGGATTTAATCTTTCTTACCACACTGGGAATAATTTAGGGAAAATTGGAGAAGTTGCAGAAATGCAGTACGGAAATGCCCCATGGATTGCTCGTTTAGCTGTTCTGTTACCTATTTTTATGGGTGCTACAATTTCTACTATGCTTTTTTATAGTTATCGCTTAACCAAAAACAAAACATGGGGAAACTACACCAAAAAAGGCGCTAAAATAGCTATTATCTTAGTTATCTTAATGGCCATCTTTCACGATACCGCATTAGTTATTTATGGATTAGCAGCTTACCATTTAGGAGAATTGGGAACATCGGTAGGTTTTGCAATTTTAGAGACTGGCGCTATAATGATTGCCAATATTAATGGCATTTTAACTAAAGAATGGAAAGGAGCCTCTAAA
>CALDCO010000074.1 GCA_937937185.1 uncultured Flavobacteriaceae bacterium | reverse complement strand
CGATGATAAATTAATTGGAACACCTTGCGACGATGGAGACCTATGTACTGTAAACGATGTATATACTACTGATTGTAAGTGTGAAGGAGTTACAGATAACAATATTAGCGTATCTGCAATTGAAGATGCCTACTTACAGGGCGGAAATGGAAATAATAACAATGTCTTAAGGATCGAAAATGGTAATAGAGTTGCTTATATTAAATACGACATAATTAAAATTACTGAACCTATAAAAGGAGTAAGCTTGGTGCTTACCACAAAAACAGATTCTGGAGATGGAACCATTAACGTCTACTTATCGAATAATACAAATTGGACTGAAAATAATATTTCAGCGGCTAATGCACCCGATTCATCTAACTTAGTAGGGAGTATAAATTCTACGTATACCGAAAATAATTCTTACACCATTAAGTTAAAAGATGTGGTTGATACCACCGCGCCGTTTACTTTAATCTTAGAACAAGCGCCTGGAGGAAACGATGTTGCTTTTGCTTCTAGCGAATTTGATGACGAGAAAAGCAGACCCGTGTTATCTGTAAACTTAGAAACTTGCTCGCTTTCAACATCAGACCCTGTTATAAATGACCAATTGGCTTTTTACCCTAACCCTGTAAAAGATCAACTCACCATAAATTATAAGGGAAATGCTTCTAATATTGAAATTAATATTTTCGATACTATGGGTAAAAAAATAATTGAAACGAGTTTAACCTCTAACACTGCTAATTTAGATTTATCTCATATCGCTTCAGGAATGTATCTCGTTTCTGTTACAGATAAAACAACTGGCAGCACTGGATTTAAAAAACTCATTAAAGAGTAAATTAGACACATAATAATGGGTATGATTCATAGCTTATGAATTGTGTGCCCTCAATAAATTAAAAAACTTAAACTTTTGTATGTTATACAAAAGTTTAAGTTTTTTTTCTGTCAATATTTTAAATTAAAGTCGTTTCGTTATTTCATTATAATCCTTCTTTTATAAAAAGATATGTTTTTAGAAGTAACCTATACCATAACCTCGTTATTTAAAAACGTTAATGTTAAACTAAACTTGTTGTAAATAAATAGTAAAATTTTAACTAAATAACATTTTAACGGTAAAATTACACATTTTAAACAAAATATTTCATTAATTAAGTTTTCCGTAATATTTTTAGAAAAATTCGTTGTTATTACTATTTTCAAACGAATTGCTTTTCAACCTTAAAATAAATATTATCATGAAAAAGAATTACTTAATCCTATTAGTATTATCCCTATGTTTAAATCCATTATTTTCTCAACAAATTGGTGATCCAGGTTGGGTTTTTGACCAATCCAAATTTGACAGTAAATACCCTAAACAGAAACGCTTTGTTTTAGCAGGTGTAGAAGGAGGAATTCCTTTAAGAGCAAGTTTGCCCATAAAGAAAACGATTAGCCCAGGCGATAACTTACAGAATGCGATTAATGATGTTAGTAATATGGGTGGAGGTGTATTATTACTGAGACCTGGAACGTATATTGTTAATAATGAAATCACGGTTAAAAGTGGTGTAGTTATAAGGGGTACTAGCAAATCAAATACAACTATTAGAGTTACCATACGAACCACAAATGATAAAATTGCAATGAAGTTTGTAGGTGCTAAAAGAGCTGGTCTAGAAGATTTAAAGTTCACTTACCCAGTTTCTGAGACTGAACCTGAAGACGATAGAAATAACCCAACAGATAAATGGTGCGGTGATTGTCATCAGAACAACCCAGGAGGTGTTAGAAATTTATATGTAAAGTACGTTAACATGAATAGAAGTACTGAGAATTGTTGGATTGATAATTGCTCATTTTTCAATTCAGGAACAGATCCTTTAGAAATTAAAGGAAATCACAACACGATAAGAAACACTGTAGTCGATGGTTGTTTTAACAAAGGCGGTGGCGGAGAATGCTATATTGATATAGGAGGAGCGGATAATCTTTTTACTAAAATGTTAGTAAAAAGAATTCGTCATTTTGCAATTCAAGGCGGTGCAGATCATAATGTTGTTATTAACAACAAATTCGAAAATTGCGATATTAATTTTCATAATGGAGATGATGGTAACAATCTAATTGAATCGAATGATATTTTCATTCAAAGATGGAGAAGTTGGGGTGCTTTCGCAACTGGAGGTGCACCATGGGGTCATAAAGTACCAGGACCAAATAATATCATTTATAACAATATTACCGATGTTAAAGGAAAAAAAGGAGAATTCGCTGGCCCAGACACTATTTTTACGTACAAAGGTTACGGCAGTCCAAGCGTTCTAACAAGAACACCTCCAACTGGAGGTACTTTTTATCCTGTTAAAAGAGAATCTTGTGTTGCTGGTCTTCCTTGTGATGATGGCGATGTATGTACTACAGGAGAAGTTACCGATGATAAATGTAATTGTGGCGGCGGCGTTCTTGCCGACGATTCTGATAATGATGGATTCTGCGATACTATAGATCAATGTCCAAATTTCGATGATAAATTAATTGGAACACCTTGCGACGATGGAGACCTATGTACTGTAAACGATGTATATACTACTGATTGTAAGTGTGAAGGA
>CALDCO010000073.1 GCA_937937185.1 uncultured Flavobacteriaceae bacterium | reverse complement strand
ACTATTCTTCGGGTAAGATGTTGTATAATTTAGCATTTATTGAAGGGCGACTTAAAAATTACACTGGAAGTGAGGTTTTAACCTTTAAAGCCATTTCTAAATTTAAGCCATTAAAAAAAAACCTAAGACTCTATTATGCTTATAATCATTTAGGATTACTTTACTCTGGCTTAGAAGAATACGATAAAGCCATTTACTATTACAATCAAGCCTTAAGTTATTTAGATAAAGTTAAAAACCAACCTAAAGGTGGCCTTTTAAACAATATGGGGCTGGTTTATCAAAAACAAGGCAACCTTAAAAAAGCAAAAATCTATTTTATAAATGCCTTGAATAGCCTTGGTCCTAAACAACAAATCTCAAAAGCGAGAATTATAAATAACCTAGCCTATTCAAAGTTTCTTAGCGAAGACTATACCAATTTACCACAAGAGTTTTATAAAGCCCTAACCATAAGAGATAGCTTGAATAACAAAGCAGGTATAATTTCTAGTAAACTCTGTATGGCAGAATATTATGTCAAATTTAATGATACATTAAAGGCTATTACATATGCCAGAGAAGCAAAAGCCCTAGCACACACCACAAAAATTAATACAAGTGTTTTAAGAGCGTATAAATTATTATCTAAAATTGATAAAAAGAATACGGAAAAACATTTAAAAGCATACATTTCGTTAAAGGACAGTTTAGAAGTCGAAGAACGAAAAACAAGAAATAAATTTACCAGATTGCGTTTTGAAACCGATGAATACGTTGAAGAAACGAAACGGCTGTCGCAACAAAAAATTTGGATATCTACTATAGGCGTTACCCTAACTTTAATTTTATCGCTATTGTACTTTATAAAACAGCAGCGTTCTAAAAATAAAGAACTTCAATATGAAGCCGAGCAGCAGAAATATAACCAAGAGATATACGAGCTCATCTTAAAACAACAAACCGTATTAGAAGAAGGGCGTTTACAGGAACGTCATAGAATATCTGAGGAATTACATGATGGGGTTTTAAGTAAATTATTTGGTACCAGAATGGGTCTGGGATTTTTAAATTTAGAAGGCGATTCGTCAACGCTTAATAAATACGAATCTTATGTAGAGGAATTGCAAAGTGTTGAAAAAGAAATAAGAGTGATCTCTCACGAACTTAAAAATGAAATATTATCGTCTAAATTTAGTTATATTAAGATCATAGAAAGCTTAGTTCAAAAACAAAGTAAAATTGTAGGGTATACCTATAAGTTAACAAGCGATGATTCTATTTCTTGGGAAGGGATCGATGAAAAAATAAAAATGAATCTTTATCGCATTACCCAAGAGGCATTACTTAATATTAATAAGTACGCCGAGGCCAGTATGGTCGATCTAAACTTTAAAATGAAAGGAAACACCCTTGAATTATCTATAAAAGATAATGGTAAAGGGTTTAATATAAATAAAAACCGCAAAGGTATTGGGCTGTCTAACATGCAGGCAAGAATGAAAAAGCTTGGAGGCAAAGCTTCAATAAGCTCTAGTATTAATTCTGGCACTAATATCATTGCATCAATAGCTATTAAATTATGAGAAAAAATTATGAAAAAAAAACTTGAAGTACTCATTATCGATGATCATCCGCTTATTGTAGATGCTTATAAAAGTGCGCTTTTGCACACGAGTTCAATAAGTAGTTATGATTTTGAAGTGAATTTAGCTAAGGACTGTAACAGTGCTTTGCAAAAAATAGGAGAAATGGCTCTGGAAAATGGGATTGATCTTATATTTTTAGATATAAGATTACCACCATCAGAGGTTAATAAAATTTTCTCTGGTGAAGATATTGGAATGCAAGTACGAGAGATTTTGCCTAAAACGAAAATTATTATTTCTACAACGTTTAATGATAATTATAGGCTTAATAGTATTTTTAAAAGCATTAACCCTGAAGGGTTTTTAATTAAAAATGACATTACTCCCAAAGAGTTAGTTATTGCGATTCAAATTGTAATAGAAGACCCACCTTATTACAGTAAAACAGTAACTAAACTGCTACGCAAACTGGCTTCTCAAAACCTTATTCTCGATAAAATAGATAGAGAACTATTATATGAACTTTCAATTGGAACAAAAATGAAAGATTTGCCTAACATTCTCCCATTATCTATAGCTGGTGTAGAAAAAAGAAAACGACAGCTAAAAGAATTGTTTGATATTAGAAAAAAGGGAGATAGAGAATTGGTTTTAATCGCCAAAGAAAAAGGATTTATATAATAAAAAAGGGTCCTTCTTTCAAAGAACCCCACGTGCTATTAATCACTTCTCCCTAAGACATGATATAATAACAACTAATTACTTAGCAATAAGCCTACACCACTATCTTGACGCTTTCTCATTTTTTTGCTAAGAAAAACAATTGTACCAAACTAGCGAATTTTTTTTCCTTACTATTTGTAAGGCTTATTGTATTGTGCTTAATTTCTGTTTGTTGTAATGTGTTTTTATTAAACTGAAAGACTAAAAAAGTTGATTTTTATTCGAATTTGAATTTATGGCATGTAAATTGTATGTAATTCATAGTGTAATTAAGGCTTTTGAGGATTTTTCTATTTTTTTTATAACACTGAAAACCCCAGCAAAATAGGCGCTTCATCGATTTTTATTCGCCTTTAATCGATTTTTTTTGATAAAAAAGTGCCGAAAAGTTTTGAAAAGACAGTTTTTTTTATAATTTTACAGTTCCAAATCGACATGAAAAAAAACAAACCTACAATAGCAACTATCTTATTTGTATTAATAAGTTTCGCAGGAGCCGCACAGGGACCGCCCCCTCCACAGCCTCCTCCACCTGTTGGTCTTCCAATAGATAGCGGGATTCTTATATTATTATTTATAGGATTATTATACGGAGCATATAGAATATTAAAATTGAAGCGTACTTAGCCACAAAAATTCTATATAACAATTCATATAGACTGTAATCGTGCAACGTATTTTCCAATAACATCAAATTCTATGTTCACTTTTGTGCCTACTTTAAACGTATTAAAATTTGTATGTTGGTAGGTGTAGGGTATAATAGCCACACTAAAAGTATTTTTTTTAGAATTCACTACAGTTAAACTTACGCCATTTATTGTAATTGATCCTTTTTCAATAGTTATGTTTTTTAAAGCACTGTCATACTCAAAATTGTAAGACCAACTCCCGGCAGTTTCAGAAACTTTAGTACAAATAGCAATTTGATCGACATGACCCTGAACAATGTGACCATCTAAACGATCACCTAATTTCATAGCGCGTTCTATATTTACCAAATCTTTTATTTTTAAAAGGCCAATAGTTGTTTTGTTAAGCGTTTCTTTTATAGCAGTGACTGTATAAGTATTGTCCTCTATAGAAACAACAGTTAAGCAAACACCATTATGAGCAACACTTTGATCTATTTTTAATTCAGAGGCGATAGCGCTAGAAATAGTGATGTGTAAATTATCCAATTCATGTTCTAAACCTATTACTGTTCCAATAGTTTCAATAATTCCTGTAAACATGTCTCGAAAAGTATTATTTGGTTACATTTGTTTATGCAAAATTACAAACAAAAGTGATCATAATTTAATGAAGAAAGAAGAAAAAATAATAGTAGGGATATCAATAGGGGATTTAAATGGTATTGGTGCCGAGGTAGCACTAAAAACATTTTTAGATTCGAGAATGCTTGAATTTTGTACGCCTGTTATTTTTGCATCAATTAAAACAATCGCCTACGTAAAGAACCACTTTAAGTTTAACTTAAACCTTCACAGTATTAATAGTAGCGACCAGATTGCTCATGGTAAATTAAATGTATTAAATTGTTGGAAAGAATCTGTAGATATCAATTTTGGTAAAGAAGACAGCAAAATTGGAAAGTATGCCATTAAATCTTTAGAACATGCCACTAAAGCATTAAAAAATGAACAGGTAGATGTTTTAGTTACTGCGCCAATTAACAAACATAATATACAATCTGAAACCTTTAATTTTCCAGGACATACAGATTATTTGGCCAAAGAATTAGAAGGGAATAGTTTAATGTTTATGGTGTCTGATGGCTTAAGAGTGGGTTTATTGACAGATCATGTACCAGTTGCTGAAGTCGCTTCGCATATTTCAGCCGATTTGATTACACAAAAAGTAAATACCGTTTACCAATCCTTACAAGCCGATTTTAAAATTAACAAACCCAAAATAGCAGTGTTAGGAATTAATCCGCATACTGGAGATAATGGCGTAATAGGAAAAGAAGACGATACGGTTATGCGACCTACGCTAAAGAAAATTAAAGAAAACGGAAAACACGTATATGGCCCCTACGCGGCAGATAGTTTCTTTGGATCGGATAATTACAAGAATTTTGATGCTATTATTGCTTCTTATCACGACCAAGGATTGATCCCTTTTAAAACCCTATCTTTTGGACAAGGTGTAAATTATACTGCTGGATTAAATAGAATAAGAACTTCACCAGATCATGGTACGGCATACGAAATTGCAGGAAAAGGAGAAGCAGATAACAACTCATTTAAAGAAGCCGTTTTTAGTGCAATGAGTATTTATAAAAACCGAAAAGAGTTTGCTTTAATAAGTAAGAATCCGCTTGTGGTTACCAAAAGAAAGCCTTAAAGAAATAAAATGTTGGTAAGCCCACTATAGATTAATAAAAATTTGTATATTTGCAGGCTCAAAATAGATGTGATTATGAAGCCATTAAAAGCATTTACAATTCCATTTGTAGGGTTAAAAATTGGAGAACATCATTTTGGCTATGATATAGACAATGCGTTCTTTGAATATTTTAAGTATGAAGATTTCAATTCAAGCCATTTAAAAGTAAATGTAGGATTAATTAAAAAAACGACACTTTTAGAGCTGCATTTTGAAGTTTCTGGGACAATGAATGTGAATTGTGATGTTACCAATGAACCTTACGATCAAGCGATAGAAAATCAATTCGATCTTGTGGTTAAATTTGGAGAGGCGTATAATGATGAGCATATTGACATTCTAGTGATACCTCATGGTGAGTATGAAATTAATATCCAACAATACGTTTATGAACTAATCGTATTAGGCTTGCCATCAAAATTGATACATCCTGGTGTAGAAGATGGCACGTTAAAATCTGAAATACTAGACAAATTAGAAGAATTAAGCCCTAAACTAAGGGAAACTAAAAAAGAAAAGGACGAGACAGACCCTCGTTGGAATACATTAAAAAAACTATTAACGGATAAATAATTATAAAAAATGGCACATCCTAAGAGAAAAATCTCGAAAACTAGAAGAGATAAGAGAAGAACGCATTACAAGGCAGTTGCGCCACAAGTTGCTACGTGCCCTACGACAGGTGAAGCGCATTTATATCACAGAGCACATTGGTTTGAAGGCAAACTTTACTACAGAGGACAAGTCTTAATTGACAACACTCAGGCAGAAGAAAATGTAGCCTAATTACTATGCATGCATACAGAAAAACGCTCTTTATTGAGCGTTTTTTTTGTGTTTAGTTTTTCTTTAAGTTAAAAAGCTGTTAATTTGCACAGCATTGTACAAAAAGCACTAATTTTGACTAAAAACTGCCTTTTTTGAGCTGTTTTTAGTCGTTTTTGTCCAAATTAACTTAAAAAGTATGAGTGAAATCTCGGCAGCAATTACAGCTGTAGGTGGCTATTTGCCAAACTATGTGTTAACCAATCAAATACTTGAAACGATAGTTGATACAAATGATGAATGGATTACCTCTCGAACAGGAATAAAAGAACGTCGTATTCTCAAAGAAGAAGGCAAAGGCACCTCTTTTCTTGCCATTAAAGCAGCGCAGGATCTTATAGATAAAAGCGGCGTAAATCCCCAGGAAATAGAATTAGTAATAGTTGCTACGGCAACTCCCGATATGAAAGCAGCCTCAACTGCGGCCTACACAGCAACCAAAATTGGCGCAACTAATGCTTTTTCTTACGATTTAGAGGCCGCTTGTTCCAGTTTTCTTTTTGGCATGTCTACAGCAGCTAAGTATATTGAATCTGGTCGCTATAAAAAAGTATTACTTATTGGAGCCGATAAAAACTCTTCAATGATAAATTACAAAGACAGAGCCACTTGTATCATTTTTGGCGATGGCGCAGGAGCCGTTTTGTTCGAGCCAAATAATGAAGGGCTAGGCGTTCAAGACGAATACCTGAGAAGTGACGGCTCTGGAAGAGAATTTTTACAAGCAAAATATGGAGGCTCTTCCTATAAAACAACAGCCGAAGCTCTAGAAAACAATGAACATTGTATTTTTCAAGATGGAAAAACCGTGTTTAAAAATGCGGTATCTAACATGGCCGATGTTTCAGAGAAAATAATAAAAAGAAATGGCTTAAATAATGATGATATTTCATGGCTGGCGGCACATCAAGCCAATAAACGAATTATTGATGCTACAGCCAAACGTATAAGTTTGGAGGATGAAAAAGTAATGATGAATATCCAAAAATATGGAAATACAACCTCAGCAACATTACCATTATTACTTTATGATTATGAATCAAAATTAAAAAAAGGAGACAATATAATTTTTGCTGCCTTTGGCGGCGGTTTTACCTGGGGGTCTATTTACTTAAAATGGGCTTACTAATACAAACAACTACACTAACAAAATATTAATAGCAAAAGCATGGACTTAAAAGACATTCAAAATTTAATAAAATTTGTAGCTAAATCTGGGGCAAGTGAGGTTAAGTTAGAGACAGATGATGTTAAAATCACCATAAAAACAGGTTCAGAATCAGAAACTACCATTGTACAGCAAGTCCCTATGGCTGCACAAATGCCGCAACAATTGGCAGCGGTGCCAGCTCCTCAACAAGCAGCGCCAACAAGCGCACCACCTGTTGCCAATAAAGAAAAAGATGAAGATTCAAAATATATTACAGTAAAATCACCAATAATAGGCACTTTTTATCGCAAACCTTCACCTGATAAACCCTTATTTGTAGAGGTTGGGCAGAGTATTGCTGAAGGCGATGTGCTTTGTATTATAGAAGCCATGAAATTATTCAATGAAATTGAATCTGAAATCTCAGGAAAGGTCATTAAAATACTTGTTGATGATGCGACACCAGTAGAATTCGACCAACCATTATTTTTAGTAGATCCGTCTTAATTTGAAGTTTAAACGTTTATTAACTACGGTTACAAACATTAAACTTAAAACCATAAACTTTAAAAACACTTTAAAGGAATGTTTAAAAAAGTACTAATTGCTAACAGAGGAGAAATAGCATTGCGTGTTATTAGAACCTGTAAAGAAATGGGCATTAAGACTGTTGCTGTTTACTCTACTGCTGATGCCGAAAGTCTTCATGTTAAATTTGCTGATGAAGCGGTATGTATAGGTCCCGCTCCAAGTAGCGAATCTTACTTAAAAATGTCTAATATTATTGCTGCTGCTGAAATTACAAATGCAGACGCCATTCACCCTGGTTATGGGTTTTTGTCCGAGAATGCCAAATTTTCTAAAATATGTGAAGAGCATAATATCAAATTTATTGGTGCCTCTGCAGAAATGATCGATAGAATGGGTGATAAAGCATCGGCTAAAGAGACCATGAAAGCAGCCGGGGTGCCATGTGTTCCTGGTAGTGATGGCATACTATCCGATTTTAAAGACTGTGAAAAAACAGCAAAAAAAACAGGCTATCCTGTAATGCTTAAAGCAACAGCTGGCGGTGGTGGAAAAGGCATGCGTGCCGTTTGGAAGCCTGAAGATTTAAAAGATGCTTGGGATTCTGCAAGACAAGAATCTAAAGCAGCTTTTGGCAATGACGACATGTATATGGAGAAATTAATAGAAGAGCCAAGGCATATCGAAATTCAAGTTGTAGGCGACTCTACGGGAAAAGCTTGTCATTTATCTGAAAGAGATTGTTCTGTTCAACGAAGACACCAAAAACTAACAGAAGAAGTCCCATCGCCTTTTATGACTACTGCACTTCGTAAAAAAATGGGAGAAGCGGCTATTAAGGCCTCAGAATTTATTAAGTATGAGGGTGCAGGAACAGTAGAATTTCTTGTAGATAAGCATAGAAATTTTTATTTCATGGAAATGAATACGCGTATTCAGGTAGAACACCCAATTACTGAACAAGTAATAAATTTTGATTTAATTAGAGAGCAAATTTTAGTGGCTTATGGAGTTCCAATTTCTGGAAAGAATTATATCCCCAAGATGCATTCTATAGAATGCAGAATTAATGCTGAAGATCCCTTTAATGATTTTAGACCTTCGCCTGGTAGGATAACCACATTACATGCGCCAGGTGGGCATGGCGTGCGTTTAGATACCCATGTTTATGCGGGTTACAGTATCCCACCAAACTACGATTCAATGATTGCAAAGTTAATTACTACGGCGCAAACAAGAGAAGAGGCGATAAATAAAATGAAACGCGCATTGGATGAGTTCGTAATTGAAGGCATTAAAACAACCATTCCTTTTCACAGACAATTAATGGATAACCCAGATTACCTGTCAGGCAAATACACTACAAAATTTATGGAAGATTTTGTAATTGAAAAGCAAGAAGAATAGAAATAATACCATTTCGAAATTATAATCGAAAAGCAACAGGTTTATATTTTACAGATAATGATATAAAAAAGAGGCTGTCTGAAAAGTATTTTTAATCGTCCTTCTGTACCGAAACTTCGGGATATTTCAGAATCTCATAATGTGACGTGTTAGTCTTTTGTGAGAACCTGAATCAAGTTCAGGTTGACGAAATGTACCTTTTTAGATAGCCTCTTGTATTAAATAGCAACCTATTATTACTTTACTTTTTTATAAACTTTTCAGTTACTGTTTGACTTTGACCCTTTATTTCAATTTTAGTTAAATAGAATCCGCTAGAAAGTTTATTAACATTAATTTTATGTATGTCGTTAGCAGGGATGTTAAAATTAGTTTTAAGAACTAAGCGTCCATTTAAATCGTATATCGTAACCTGATCTATAGGTTGCTTCGATTTTATATTAAGCAATTCATTTGTAGGATTAGGATATAACTGTATGGTGCTGGCAAGCTCAAGCTCATTAACACTAAGTACTCCCGTACAATTAGGTATGGCAGGATATAGTATGGGCTGCAAATAATCCATTTTCCATTGCACTACTGTTGTCCAATCGTTTGCTAAAATGCCACCAGTATCACCAGAGTTAGGATTTAAAGCCCAAAAGGTATAATGTAATTTTTTTTCAGCGATAAAATCTATAAATTTAGTAAACCAAATTTCATCTTTTCCACCTTGCGTTTTAATGCCCAACTCACCTACAAACAAAGGGGAAGTACCATTAGTATTTAAAAAATTAAATTGCTCTTCCCAAATACCCGGCATATTTTGAGGGAAATCAGGAGCATCGAACCAAGTTTGATTAAATACGGTTGGCCCATACTCATGTGGCGAATACATTAGTTTAGAAGGTTTATCCAATACTACAGGGAAATCTCTAGCGCCTTGTAAATTTCCTCCCCACCAGTAACTTGTTTGAGTACCATCTGGTTTGGTATAGGCTTCAATACCTTCAACCATAATTAATACGTTAGGATTAACTTTCAAAATGGCATTTCCGCATTTTTGAGCTGCCAACCTCCAGTCATTTACAGGGTCGTTGGTTCCCCATCTCGCGCCATCAGGATTATCAATTCTACCATTTGGCTCATTATTAATATCCATTGCAATAACTGCATCGTAGTTTTTATAACGATTGGCTAAAAATACCCAATCTTCAATCCATCTTTCTTCAGAAAAATCGTTAGTATACCATCTTTTTTCTTCTAAATAAGCATCAGGATTTCTGGAGTGACAGTCTAATATAATTTTTATGTCGTTATCTTGGCACCATTGCACCAACTCATCCATTAGTTGGATGGGTTTGGTAAAAGTCGATTCTTTTACATTCATAGGAGAAACTCCAGAAACAGGATCGGTGCCGTATGAGCTTATATTAATTGTTGCTCCAGGCTCTAGCATCCGGTTATGCCAAGGTACTCTAATAGAGTTAAAACCTAAATCTTTTATTTGCTGCAATACACTTTTATGATCTCTAGACCAAATGCCATGAAAGCTACTAAGTTGTGTTTCAAAACCAAACCAATTCACTCCAGAAAGAATCACTTCATTTCCAGCTGAATCTATTAATTTATTTCCTTGAGTAGATAGCCAATTTCCAGGACAATCATTTTGGGCGTAACTTGTAAAAAAGGTAGAGAGTAATAATAAAATTAGGGTGAAATTCTTTTTCATAATTTTAGGGGATTCATTATAGTTTTACATATTTAAGTTAAAGTTAAGCTTTTAACTATATTTTTAATAATAATTCCGTTTTAATGCATTAAATTGTATATAAAGCACTAATGCGTAGCTTTTCATCCCTATTTTACTCCATTCTGTCGCTCTCACTTTTATGACCTCATATCATTTTTTATTTAATATTACCCTGCTAAGTTTGCTTTTTTTCCATTGTACTTGAAAACGAAAAAGAGCCTTTGTTTAAGTACTGCTTAAATTTCTTCGGTATGAACAAAAAACTACTTTTTATTTGAGTATTTTAAGGCGGAAATTAGGATTTATCATCCTATAATTTCAAAGTTAAAAATGGTATTAGTGCATAAAATTTTAAATTTAATGTATGAATTTGTCTTATTGGGAAATAAAAAACTGGATTAAAAACATAGATTATACTATTGTAGGGAGTGGTATAGTAGGACTAACTTGTGCATTACAATTAAGAAAACGTTTTCCTAAAGCCTCAATATTAGTACTAGAAAAAGGGATTTTGCCGCAAGGTGCAAGTACTAAAAATGCTGGCTTTGCCTGTTTTGGAAGCTTGAGTGAAATACTAAACGATTTAAAAACGCATACCGAAGAAGAGGTTTTACAGCTTGTAACGCAGCGCATAAAAGGACTAAACTTGTTAAGAAAACGACTAGGTGATAAAACTATAGATTATCATTGTTATGGAGGCTATGAATTATTCTTAAATGAAGACCAGGCGCTTTTAGAATCTTGCCTGTCTGAAAAAGAAAATATTAATAAGTTGTTGAGCACAGTATTTAAAGACCCCGTATTTAATGTAAGGATTAATAATCTTGGCTTTAAAGGAGTTAAAGACATTCTTTTATATAATCCTTATGAAGCACAGATCGATAGTGGAAAAATGATGATGGCCTTACTAAGGAAAGTGCAGCTTCAGAACATAAAAATATTAAACGCAACCACGGTCGAAGCATTTACTGAAGGCCTTGATGCAGTAAAAGTGAAAACCAATCATTTTGAGTTTTCTACTTCTAAATTATTAATCGCTAATAATGGCTTTGCTTCTAAATTGTTAGCCATAGATGTAAAACCTGCGCGAGGGCAAGTATTAATTACAAAACCAATTAAAGACTTGCCTATTAAAGGTACTTTTCATTTTGATAAAGGCTATTATTATTTTAGAAATATTGATAACAGAATTCTTTTAGGAGGTGGAAGACATTTAGATTTCAAAACAGAAAACACCACAGATTTCGCTCAAACCGATCGCATTCAAAAAAAATTAGAAACCTTATTGCGAACAATGATTCTTCCAAAATCATCTCTTGAAATAGAATACCGTTGGAGCGGTATTATGGGTATGGGATCTCAATCGTTATCGGGATATAAAAAGCCCATTGTAAAGCAACTAAGCAATAATGTATATTGCGGTGTTCGTTTAAGCGGTATGGGCATTGCCATTGGCAGTCTTATAGGAAAAGAATTGGCCAATACCTTATAAAACTAGATTACATAAAACGGTACCCAACAGAAAGCTGAAAGTTAGAATTAAAGGTGCGCTGAATACCATCAGCTCCCACGCGAGATAAACCAGGAACAAATCGAGCACCAACCCCCCATTCATAGGAGATTTGATACCATCCACCAATGATAACCCCCAGATCTAAAGTCCTAATAAAGTTTGTAATATTTCCACGGCCATCACTTACTCTTGCACTATATAATATAGAAGGTTGAACGCCTGCTAATAATTTAAATTTTTCTGCGACTTGATACGTTCCCAATAAAGGAATGTCTAAATAGAATGTTCTAAAATTTCCATTTGCAGTACCTTTAGTAGAGATCAGATGAAATTCAGGACGTAAACCAATTTTTTCATTTAGACTAAACTCCCCATAAGCCCCTAGATGAAACCCTGATCTGGATGAATTATTATTAACATCAGCTCCTACAACATTACTTATATTAATACCAGCAATAACACCAAGTTCAAACTTAGAAGTTGTAGATTTATCCTGAGAAAAACATGTCGCAAAAAAAGATAAAAATAAAATAAGGCTTATAAAAAATCGCATAGTTACAAAATTTGTAATGGCAGGCAAATTTAAGTGTTTTATATTGAAGTTTAATAATAGTTTATAAACTATTGTTAGTACAAATTTACACCTTTTTAGCTATGAAATCCTAAAAAAATAAAGATGAGTTCTAAGTAATAGTTACCATAAAATGATCAATATTAAAGAACAGTTATACCACAAGTGCAAGATTTTTACAGACCATCGTTTTGAAACGATTAACAAGGCGATTAAAGCCATTCAAAATTCATTATTATCTGAAACCAAAAGCAGTGCTGGCGATAAACATGAAACAGGTCGAGCCATGTTACAACTAGAAAGGGAGAAAGCAGGAAAACAGCTGGCAGAGATCCAAAAAGTAAAAGAACAGTTGGCAAAAATTTCTATTTCAAATGTTTCAGATATTGTAAAATTGGGGAGTGTAGTATATACGACTCAAGCCAATTATTATATTGCAATTAGCGCAGGCGTTTTAAAAGTAGAAGAAGACTCATTTTATGCCATTTCTCCAAACACACCAATAGGTCAATTATTGCTCTCCAAGTGTGTAAACGATCAAATTACATTTAGAGAAAACAGCTTTATTATTACAAAAATTATTTAGAAAAGTTAAGCTCAAGATAAGGTAATACGTTAGTTCGATTTCTAAAGCTTTAGGAGAAATGTATTAAGATTCTTAAATGTTATTGTATCTACCTTATAGGAGTAGCTTACTAAAGCATTGTTAGTCATTATTTCTCTTTAATGGCTTTTTTATTTTTGAAACCAAACCATCAATATGCTCAAATAAATGAGGTTTTATTGGATTCCACATTGGGTCAAGTATAAAATCTACACCTTCTCGTCTTGCTAATTTAGACGCTGGCACAAAATCACTATCTCCAGAAACTAATATTATTTGCTCGACTTGATTTTTTAACGTCATTGAAGCAATATCAAGTCCAATTTTAATATCCACTCTTTTTTGTGTGAAATCAAACAGGACATCTTCTTCTGTTAAATCATCTATACTCAACTTTTTTGTCAGCAAATCTTTAGTTTTTGAAGGTTTTATTATCCATCGTTTACGGTCTTCTAAAACTCCCAGTCGGAGAGCTATTTTCCTCTTCTTTTTGAGTTCATTTAAAAATTCTAACTGAAATTTATATTGGTCTGTTTTTGAAAAATCAATTGATTTTCCTGTAACGGGGTTATGTTGCTTTTTATCGTAGGGTAAGCAATCATAATAAAAAATTCTGTAGAGGTCGAATGATTCTCCTTTGGCTTGGGTCAAATGTTTTAAACACATTTCCCAAAGATCGTTGGCTGTCTTTATCGGATCAAGATTTCTAACTTTAGTAATTGAACGATATCTTTTTAGGAAGAATCCTCCATCTACTAAAACTGCGGTTCTTTTTTTCATACATAGAAAAATAAAAAAGCTCTAAGTTCAGCATTCCCGTTATAATTATAGAAAATTGAGAAGGCGTCGCTAAGAGCACTATAGATTACAAATATACAATATCTATTCCAAACTCACAAAATGGTTAATTTATTTTGTAATTGTAAGACAATGCGCTTGTAGAGTAAAATATTTACAAATAAGCCTAAAGAATTTTACTTTTTTAAATAAATACAATTATAAGAAGTCTTAAACATACATCTTTAAACCCTCAAAATTAATGGTTTTTGAAGAAAAAAACCTACATACTCAACGAGCGGTTATAGTCATTTTAAATTTACCATTTTGGTGTTCACATTCTTAGAGAAATTACATTAAAACTATTTTAGAAATGCACAATATCATTTCAAACGTAAAATAACCTATGTTTCTTCAATAATTTTGTACAAGGTTGTTATATCAGCAGTCGCTAAAACAAATTAAAGTTATCTTTAGTGAAAAAAATTGATGTCTAGTCCTTTAATGTTCGATGTGATTATAGTAGGCGGTGGTTTGGCAGGTTTAACCAGTGCTATTCATCTTTCTAAGTATCATTTTAAGGTGTTGCTTGTAGAGAAAAATGAATATCCAAAACATAAGGTTTGTGGCGAATATGTTTCTAATGAAGTACTGCCCTATTTCGCTTATTTAGGTATTGATGTTTTTAAATTAGGCGCTAAAAAAATTAATAAGTTTGTGCTCTCTACACCAAAAGGAAAACGAATAAAAGCAACGCTTCCCTTGGGAGGTTTTGGTATTTCGCGATTTACTTTAGATTTTGAATTGGCCAAAAAAGCAAAGGCTTTGGGGGTTACGATTTTACAGGATTCGGTAGAAAAAATCCATTTTGAGCACGATTTATTTTCAGTAACAACAAAAAAAAACCAAGAATTTATTTCTAAAATAGTGATTGGCGCCTATGGCAAGCGCTCTACCTTAGATGTGACACTAAAGCGCGGTTTTATAAAAAATAAATCCCCATTTCTTGCAGTAAAAACTCATGTACAAGGGCATTTTTCAGAAGACATGGTCGCTCTGCATAATTTTGAAGGCGGTTATTGTGGTGTATCAAAAGTAGAAGACGATCGCATTAACTTATGCTACATTACAAATTTTGAAGCTTTTAAAAAGTATAAAAACATAGAAGAATTTCAAGAAAAAGTTCTATTTAAAAACAAACACTTGAAAACAATTTTTGAGAACTCTAAGGCCGTTTTTAATGCACCTCTAACCATTAGTCAGGTCTCGTTTTCGAGTAAAAACCCCGTTAAAAATCATATTATTATGTGTGGCGATACTGCAGGAATGATTCACCCTTTGTGCGGCAATGGAATGAGTATGGCCATTCGCAGTGCGCAAATGGCATCACTTGTTATTATTGATTACCTTCAAGAAAAAATTGAAACGCGAGAACTACTTGAAAAGCGCTACTCGAAAATATGGAATAAAGAGTTTCAAAACCGCTTAAAAATGGGGCATATTGTTGCACAATTATTTAGTAAAAACACCTTAGCCGAAACCTTAATTACAATCTTAAAATGGTTCCCAAAACTGTTACCTATAATTATAAAACGAACACATGGTAAACCAATGAAAATATAAAGCGATGGGACTTTTAGTAGACACGACATACCGATCTGATGAAGAAGAAATCATGGACGATTTAACTTATAATGGCGACATCCTTCATGACTCTTTAGATAAGCTTGCCAAAATTAATAAATGGCTAGGCGGTAATAGTGTAACTATTAATGGCTTAAAAAGCCTTTTAAAAACCCATTCAAAACAAGTACCAGTTACCATCGTCGATTTAGGTTGCGGCGGCGGCGATGTGCTAAGAGATGTTGCCCATTTTGGAAAACAAAACGGTTATCATTTTAAGTTAATAGGAATAGATGCCAATACACATACTATTAGATATGCTAGTAAATTATCGCAAAATTACGATAATATAGAATTTAAGACCATCAATATTTTTTCTGAAGCGTTTAACCATTTAGAGTATGATGTCGTTTTAACCACCTTATTTCTGCATCATTTTAAAGAAGACGTATTGGTAACGTTTTTAAATACCGTTTTAAAAAAGGCGAAATTAGGAATCGTAGTTAATGATTTACACCGGCATAAACTGGCGTACTATTTATTTAAATTACTGGGAATGACCATAAGCAACAAAACAATTGCTCAGGACGGTCTAACCTCAATTTTAAGAGGGTTTAAACGAAAAGAATTAGAGGCGCTTTCAGAAAAAATAAAGGTGAATCATGAAATAAAATGGAAATGGGCATTTCGTTATCAGTGGCTATTGAGGACGATTAAATAATTATTAATAAGATTTCTGCCTGAGCAGGAAGTACATATGGGTGTAAAAATTACAGCGGTAGCGAAACAGTTGCCAAAATACAGTAGAACTACAAAAGAGATTATTCCTTTTGTAAACCTTTGGATGAATGGGCAAGAAGATCGGTTTCAAAGAAAAGTCATCAAGCTTTTTGAAAATGCAGGCGTAGATAAACGCTATTCTATTATGGAACCCGAGGCGGTATTTTTAAAAACCTCTTTTGAAGAGAAAAATGAAATTTATTCCACAGAAGCTATAAACTTGGCAGAAAAAGCCTTAAAAAAAACATTAGATAAAGCCCATTTAAAAGCTCAGGATATCGATTTTATTATCACCGTGAGTTGTACTGGTATTATGATTCCGTCTTTAGACGCCTATCTTATTAATCGTTTAAAAATGAAGCAAGACATTATACGCTTACCAGTAACCGAGATGGGCTGTGCAGCTGGGGTATCGGGGATGATCTACGCCAAAAATTTTTTAAAAGCGAATCCTAATAAACGAGCCGTTGTTATTGCTGTAGAATCGCCTACGGCCACGTTTCAGTTAGATGATTTTTCGATGGTAAATATTGTGAGTGCTGCCATATTTGGCGACGGCGCCTCCTGTGTGCTATTATCTTCGTATGAAAACGATACAGGCCCAGAAATTAAAAGTGAAGCCATGTACCATTTTTATGATGCAGAACAAATGATGGGATTTAAATTAAGAAATACAGGCTTGCAAATGATATTAGATAAGCAAGTTCCAGAAACGATTTCTAATCATTTTCCCAATATTGTACACCCCTTTTTAGAGAAAAATGGATTAAATATAGAGGAGATAAACCACCTTATTTTTCATCCTGGAGGGAAGAAAATAGTACAAACTGTAGAGGCCTTATTTGGGGTTTTAGGAAAAAATATAGACGACACAAAAGCCGTGTTAAAACAGTATGGAAACATGTCTAGCGCCACTGTTTTGTATGTTTTAGAGCGCTTTATGGATAGGGATTTGCCGAAAGGTGACAAAGGCTTAATGCTAAGTTTTGGGCCAGGGTTTTCTGCCCAACGCTTACTTTTAGAATGGTAAATTAAAAAGCATCTCATTTTTTTATAAAAAAACGATGGTAAAAGAATTTAAAAATAAAAACGAGTGGGCTCTTATTTTAGGAGGGTCTAGCGGTTTGGGACTAGCAACTGCTAAAAAGTTAGCCAAGCATGGAATGAATATTTGTATTGTTCACCGCAACTCAAGAGCACAAGAAACCAAAATTAATTTAGAGTTCGATAAAATAAAAGGCGAAGGGGTTCAATTTAAAGCATTCAATACCGATGCTTTTAAAGCTGAAAAACGTGCTGAAATCATTTCTGACTTGCAACTTATTTTAGAAGATGGCGGAAGCATAAAAACCTTGGTTCACAGTGTGGCAAAAGGAAATTTAAAACCAATGTTTTCTATAGACACCCCCATTTTAAAAACCGATGATTTTAAGCTAACCATCAATGCGATGGCGATTAGTTTGTACGATTGGACATTAGCTGTTTTTGAAGCACAACTATTTGCTAAAGATTCAAGAATTATAAGTTTTACTAGTGAAGGGAATACAAAAGCTTGGCGAAATTATGCGGCGGTATCTGCGGCAAAAGTAGCATTAGAAGCAATTACCAGAAATATTGCTTTAGAATTTGCTCCCTTTGGGGTACGTGCTAATTGTATCCAGGCAGGCGTAACAGATACGACTTCCTTACGTCTCATTCCCGGGCACGAAAAAATTATGGCTTATAGTTTAAAACGGAATCCCTTTAAACGATTAACCTTAGCAGAAGATGTTGCTAATGCCGTATATTTACTTTGTAAAGATGAAGCCAGTTGGATTAATGGGACCATTTTAAAAGTAGATGGCGGCGAGAGTTTAAGTTAGAAATAAAGTGAGACGTAATCGGTTTTTAAAACTTGAAAGTTCAGCATTAAAAAAAGAACATGACTAGTAAACAAATCATTTCCTTTTTACCCTACCAAGACCCCTTTTTGTTTGTTGATGCCTTAACAGCAATTTCTAGCGAAGGCATCACCGGGCATTACACCTTTAACTCGTCTGCTTATTTTTACAAAGGCCATTTTAAAGATAACCCCATTACGCCAGGTGTTATTTTAACAGAGTGTATGGCGCAAATAGGCCTGGTTTGTTTAGGAATTTATATCCTGAAAAAAGACAATAATGACCTTCATAATTTAGAACAAAAACAACCGCAAATTGCGCTTACTGCTAGCCAAATAGATTTTTTTCTGCCCGTATATCCAGGTGAGAAAGTAACTGTCGTTTCAGAAAAAGAGCTGTTTCGGTTTAATAAACTGAAATGTAAAGTGACATTATATAATGAAAAGAAAGCATTGGTATGTCGAGGAAAAATTTCTGGAATGTTAAAGTAGTATCATACGAAGAAAAGCAATAGAATGCATTAATAAGGTTTCCACTTTCGTGGAAAGAAAACATGAAAAATAGAGTTGTAATAACAGGATTAGGTGTCGTTGCACCAAATGGGACAGGCCTTAAAGCGTTTACGAAAGCCATTAAAGCAGGAAAAAGTGGGATTACCCATCATCAAAAACTAGCTGATCTTAATTTTTCATGTTGCATTGGAGGGATTCCGCAGGTTTCTGAAGAAAAAAAACTAGCGTATTTAACTCCTTTACAATTAAGGGGTTTTAATAGCAATGGTATTTTATATGGCTGTATGGCCGGAATTGATGCTTGGAAGGATGCGGGTTTAAAAGTGGATAAAAACAGTGAACTAGATTTTGACAGTGGAACCATTTTTGGAACGGGAACCTCTGGTATCGAAAAATTTAGAGAAGCCATTTATAAAGTCGATGACAAAAAAGTAAAACGTTTGGGAAGTACGGTCGTGGTTCAAACCATGGCAAGCGGGGTTAGTGCTTTTCTTGGGGGGATTTTAGGCTTGGGAAATCAAGTGACCACAAATTCTTCGGCTTGTACTACGGGTACCGAAGCAATTTTAATGGGCTATGAACGAATAAAAAGTGGAAAAGCAAAAAGGATGTTAGTAGGGAGTTGTAGTGACGACGGCCCCTATATTTGGGGTGGTTTCGATGCCATGCGTGTGATGACTTATAAGCATAATAATACTCCAGAAAACGGCTCAAGACCAATGAGTGAAAACGCTAGCGGATTTGTACCAGGAAGTGGCGCTGGTGCATTAGTTTTAGAGTCCTTAGAAAGTGCATTAGCACGGAATGTACCTATCTATGCTGAGGTGCTGGGTGGGCATGTTAATTCTGGTGGTCAACGAGGCGGAGGAACCCTAACAGCACCCAACCCAAAAGCAGTAGTTGCTTGTATAAAAAGCGCCATAGAAAGGTCTGGAATTTCATCTCAAAACATCGACCTTATAAATGCACATTTAACAGCCACTACTAAGGATGCGTTAGAAATAGAGAATTGGACAAAAGCATTAAATAGAAAAGAAGGCAATTTTCCCTACATTAATTCGTTAAAGAGTATGGTTGGCCATTGTTTGGCAGCTGCTGGTAGTATTGAAAGTGTTGCAGCAGTATTGCAAATAAAAGAACAATTTGTATTTCCCAATATAAATTGTGAAGCGGTTCACCCTGAGATATTGGCTTTAATTTCTGAAGAGAAAATCGTTAAAGCGCCTTTAAAAACCAAAATAGATATTGTTGCAAAAGCAAGCTTTGGTTTTGGAGATGTTAATGGTTGTATCCTCTTTAAAAAGTATTAAACTCTGCTCTCTTTTTATCCCCCCTAATATTATCTGCGCTTAACTCATCTAAAACCTCTCGCTTTGGCGAGAAATACATATGAGCAAAGACGAATTAATCGTTAAATTAAAGCAAATAGTAGCGCCTTATATTCAAGACGAAGAAGCGTTTAAAAATTTATCGGAAGACACCGATTTTATTAATGATTTAAAGATAAATTCCGCGAATTTGGTTGATGTTGTTTTAGATGTTGAAGATGAATTTGATATTCGTATCGAGAATGACGATATGGAAAAAATGTTATCGGTAAAAGCAGTAATAGAAATAATAAACGAAAAATTAGCAGTAAAATGATTGGTAACGATGTGGTCGATTTAAAGCAGGCTTCTATAGATTCCCCTAAAAATTTTAAAGGCATACGATGGAAACGGTTTTTGCATAAAATATTTACGGAAGCCGAAAGGCAATTTATATACAATTCTAAAAACGAATTTAATACCGTTTGGCTATTGTGGAGTATGAAAGAGGCCGCTTACAAAATTCATGTGCGGCGGTATGAAAAACGCACATTTAATCCCAAAAAATTAAAATGTCAGATTTATTATAAGAAAAGAGGTAAGGTGACTATCGATGAGCACCAATATTACACCGCTTCGCAAATTAGTGAGGATTACATATATACTACGGCAACCTCTGAAAAAAACATAAAACCAATTAGTCGCTGTTTAAGGTTAGAAAACTCCCCTTTTGAAAGTCAGTATAAAGTGGCACGGAATGAAGTTTTAAAACGCTATTCTGAATTAAAAGATGCACCTATCACTGCTTTAGAAATTAAAAAAGACAAAACAGGCATCCCTAGTTTGTTCCTTAATGGCGAAAAACAAGACGATTCACTGTCTATTACACATCATGGGGCGTATTGTGGGTTTGCATTGAATTAGAACGGGTTTTATATGCAATAGAAAAACTTCCGTAGCGCGGAAAAACTAAGGCATTATGTGAAAAATTATTAAGAGACTTCTAATGAAACCTCTTTACCAATTTTTAACTCTAAATCGCTCTCAAAAAACACAATCTCACCATTTAAATGGGCTTCAATTAAGTAATAGTTTCCCTTAAAATAAGAGTGTTTTATAATCGCTTTTAATTTTGAAGAGTGTACAATTTTTAATTGATGCGCATAAACGATTTCATTATTTATAATATTAAACTCTCCAAAAAAAGAAGCGATTAATGCATTTTGAGGAGAAGCATATAATTGCTGAGGTGAGCCGTAAGCTTTTATACTAACCTTATCTAAAACAAGCATCGTATCGGCATAACCTAAAACATCTTCTTTATCATGTGTGGCAACAATACAGCTAATGTTTTTTTCTTTTAAATAGCGAAAAATATTTCGGCGTAATGCTTGTTTTTTAAAATTATCGATATGGCTAAAGGGTTCGTCTAACAAAAGAATTTCAGG
>CALDCO010000072.1 GCA_937937185.1 uncultured Flavobacteriaceae bacterium | reverse complement strand
AATAATATCTGATGCTTTTGGTTTAGAGCCATCTTCCATGACTACCTTGGTTTTTGTAATGTACTTCCCTAAAGTTCTTTGCAAAAAAACTTCAAAAACGATAAAATAAATAAGGAAAACGCCGAAGCTAAAAACATAAGGGCCTATTGAGCCCTCTGCAATACTATTAAGCGGCGCTTCTATTCCTATCATTGCTAACAGTCCTAAAAATATTCCGAAAACAAATGACAAGGCATAATATGCAATCGTATCGATAACAAAATTCAAAAAACGATTGCTTTTACTGGCATGTAAATCTGTAGTTACTCTAAAATTTAAGGTCTTCATAGGCTTTTGATCTGTTATTTATAACATCTTTTTAACTTTGAAATCGCTATAAGATAGAATGATGATTTTTTTATAGAAATAAGAAAACGAGACATAGCGTGTCTAAGTTTTCTTTTTCTTCTGAAATATAAATGAAAAAGAGCAACTCATTAATAGGGTAATTTTAAAGCTAAAATGTTGCTATTACCGCCTTAATGAAAAATGCCCAGACACTAATCTACCTTCAGAGTCTATATATCTAAACCAATAATCTGAGGCTTGCATATCCAAATTGTTATATTTCCCATCCCAGCCTTTGTTATTGTCATTTATTGTTTTCAACAGTTTACCGTATCGATCAAAGATATATACTGTAAAAATGGTATCTGAAAAACCTTTTATATTCCAATAATCGTTGAATCCATCGTTATTAGGGGTAAAGAATTTTGGATAATTTAAAACATCGACTTTTCTAGTTTCTATACCACATCCATTTTTATCTCTCACAGAAACGGTATAAGTTCCTCCTGGTAAATTATTAAATAAATTATCATCTTGATAGTTCAATCCATCTATAGAAAACTCATAATCACCTAATCCCTGAACCTGTACATTAATACTATTATTAGTACTAAAATCAGTAACTATAATATCCGTAATGACAGCTATATTAGAAAATTGAACAAGCACAGTGGATTGTATCAATCCACAATAGCCATTATCTAAAGTGTAAGTATAGGTCCCTTCCGCATCAAATTGAGGATCAAACACGCCATTACCCTGACTTAAAAAAGGCGTCCATACCCCAGTCGGATCAGGATTCCCTTCTAAGAAATTCAGTAAGTTTTCAGGAGTATCATTTGGGCAAAATATGGCCGTACCATCTATTCCCGCATTAGGTTTTTCAAAAACCGAAAGGGTCACAGTTTCCGAAAATAACACCTCATCACAAAAAAAGTATTTTGCCCTGAACATATAACTGTTAAAAACCGTAGAAACATTTAATATTTCCAAATTTTCCGTTTGTACACCTTGGTAAATTCCACTATCAGAAATGTCTAACCACGTGATTCCAGAATCCGTACTTAATTGCCATTGAATCGTATTTAGGTTTTGAATTGAAACTGAAAATATCGCATTTTCGCCTTCACAAACCGCTAGGTCTTCAGGTTGTATTAAAATAACAGGAAGGTTGTTTTCTTGAAAATCGAATATTCCATTAGAATTAATATCTGCGGGTGTAGTATAGCCATCGGGTTCATCAATAATTAAACCCTCAGAATTAACAGTATCTGGCAATAACCCTAAGCTCCCATTCATATCCGGGTCGGTAAAACCAGCTTCGACAACATCAGAACATCCATCATCATCACTATCCAGGTCCATTGAATCGATAAAACCATCTCCATCAGTATCCAGTAAAGGATTGCCATTAAGTTCAATTGTATCTAAAATCCCATCATTATCATCGTCTAAATCTGTTGAATCTGGCACGTCATCCAGGTCAAAGTCACAAACTAATTCCCAAATAACTTCTATAGCATCTGCGTTTCCAACTGCACCATTTAATTCATACTCAAATGAAATAGTGGTAACGATACCTTCTACGCGAACAGAACCCGCAGAACCTCCTACTGTAGGTAAGCCACACTCCGGAGTGGTCGTGGTTCCAAATAACTCGTCTGGAGTTCTTGTAATTGTAGTTGGTGTAATTGCAAAGTGCGGCCCATTTCCAGACAGTTTAGTAAGTGATAAACCAGGCGTTATTAATGTTATTAACGCAGAATTAGAACGAGGTCCTGGGAAATAACCACCTCCTAATCTATCTATATGAAGAATAGGGTTTTTAACTGCTTTACTAAATGTAAAGCTTAAAACTCCTTTTCCGTTTGTTCCAAAATCTAAGAAGGGTGCTATTGCTGGTTGATTAAGAATCAAATTAGAAGAATAAGTGTTCGCCATGTTACACTCAATAAAACCAGTACTAAAACTTACAGATGCTCCGTTTTGCAAATTCGAAACAGACGTTGATATATCTATATCGCAAGCACTTGCTATCCAACTTGTCCCAGTGCCTGTCCAAGGCCCCGAGAGTTCTTGAGAAAGTAGAGGTACACTTAGCAAAAAGAATAAAAAGACACCATTCTTCTTAAAAAAAATCAGATTTAAAAAACATACATTAATTTTTTCATCACCTGTTATAGAAAAAAAAATGTAGTAAAAATAACACTTACGTAACATTAATCTTTTAAGTCCATAAGCCAAATTAATTATTTTTCTAAATAGACTCCATACATTCGAGTTTTCTATTGTAGATAATTTCATTAAATTCAAAATTTAGAGCAGTTAGTTTTTTTAATCTTTATTACTTAATGATAGTTGGTGAATTTATGAATAAAAACTTACTAAACCTAGTATTTTGGTTTTTTATCGTTAAAAAAGGTGTTTAATCGATTTTTTATAGGTGATTCATTGAAAAAATAAGCTTCATTTTTTTATTATATTTGATATCAAACTCTATTAATAATTAAAATAATTCTGAAGCATTCATAAGCAGTTAATTTGATGGAACATAAATATGGTCTTCTTTTTAATAGTAAAAAAAGCATCCATTTCTAGATGCTTTTCTCAACAATCTTTTAGGTTTCATCGGGAAAACCAAAAGTAAAATACACTACATATCATTATTTTTTTTAAGACCCGCACATTAAACAATCATCACCTTCACCTTCTTTGGCCTGCGCGATTAATGCTTTCATTTCTTCTGCCGTCATTGGTTTTACATCGACTTCTGTTATTTTTTCAGCAAATTTCTCTGCAGTTTTCACTGCTTTTTGTTGCTTTTGCTCCACAACAGCAGTTTCTTCTTTAACGGCTACTTCTTCTGCAATAGGTGCTTCTTTCTTTTTTGTATCTATAGTAAATTTAATCGCATCGACGGCACTCTTAGTTCTTAAA
>CALDCO010000071.1 GCA_937937185.1 uncultured Flavobacteriaceae bacterium | reverse complement strand
ATTTATAAAACTCCCGTCTTTTCCTAAAGTTTCTTCTGCAGTTGGAGCAATAAATGAGGTGCAATAACAATTTTTTTCATCACCATAAGCTCCAGCATAAATACGAAAACCATTTAATTCAAAGCCTTTTTTTTTGGCTTGCTTTTTAGCATATTTAATATAAGCGGTAAGGTCTTCAAGAGACCACCAAGACGAGCGGTTGTCTTCTTTTATTTTACCTCCAGTTTCCTTCTGGATGCATTGATCCATCGCATGTTTACGTGTTTTAGTCCATTCGTCATTTAAAGCAATTGCCTTTTTTCTAGAAATAACGCCATTTGGTTTCGTCATTTTTTAATAAGTTTAATAGTTAATAATTAATAATGATAGAATTCTTCTACCATGCTTAATTTAGCTCTGTAGGGAAACAGTTTTTAAAACTTAATACATAAAGAAGTCGTTTAATTTTTTTTCAATTTGCTAAAAAAATGCTTTTTTTGCGCCCGCGTTTCACAATTTTTGACTTCCATAGAGCGCTGCTATGAAACTAAAAAATTGCTATATCTGGTCACAAAAACACTATTTTTCACTTAAATCAAAAAAGTTTAAAACACTTCAAACATAAAAGGGGTTGTGTTTGTAAATTCGGATTGGCAATTTATAAAAAAAATTGACATTTGAACAAATATACATTGCCTAGCTTAATATAAAAGTAAATAATGCATTATCTGCCTACATGGCATACTATTTAGAAGTGTTACAAATAGGTGAAATTAAAATATTCCATGCCTTTCAGATCAAGAAGAAAACTGTTTTATAGCTGAAATAAAACGCGGTTACCATTGTATTTTTGAGCCATTTGCGATATTGCCATTTCTTTTAATTGTAATACTCTTGGATAACCGCCTGTAGTTTGGCAATCGCGCATGAGTATAATAAGTTGTCCTGCAGGAGTTAACTGCACCGTTCCTGGAAGTACCACAGAGGTTATTATGGGGTCTAAATTATTTCGTAATTGCTCGTCGTGTAATTGGTAGGCCATTCTATTATTTTCTTTTCCAACGACAAAGGTTTTATTTTTAAGCAGTTCTTTCATCGTTTGCGATAGCAAATCGTATTCAGGACCCTTTAAAACGGCTAAGCGCGAGGAATTAAAATGGTTATGGTTAATTTTAACTACGGTTGTTAGGTGAGGTTTAAGACCATGATTTTCGTTTATGGGAAGCAGGTCTCCTTTATTTATTCTAATAGTCGAAGTAATGCCATTATACATACTTCGGCTTCCTAATACTTGTGGCGTTTTAAAACCTTCTTTTACTGCTAAATATGCTCTAAATCCGTATTTAATAACACCAAAAGAGAGTAGATCTCCTTTTTTAATAGTAACCACTGTATTTAATTGGAGAGGCGTTTTTTCATTAATTACTGGCGATAAATGAGCACCGGTAATGGCTACGGCAGTGTCACAATGAAATTGAAGTGTTGGACCAGTCATGGTAAGTTCTAACACGGCAGCTGTCATTTTATTATTTAGTAATGCATTCGCTAGTTTTGCCGAATACGAATCCATTACACCAGAGACTGGCACACCTTGGTCCTGATAACCAAAGCGCCCAATATCTTGAACACTTGTATAAAAACCAGCCTTTAATACTGAAACCATTTATAATTTTTATAAAACATGTTTAACTTTTTTTAGATTTGAGCAAACTCATATTCTAATTCATAAACGCCAGCATTTACCAAGGTTTTAATATCGCGATGCTGTTTTCTATTTATTTCATAAAATTTAAGGTAATCGCCATTACGAGCAAAGCAAGGTTTTTCCTTCTTAACATCGAAAAAACGAATTGGAGAATTGCCAATAATATTCCAACCGCCAGGGCTTTCATTTGGATAAATCCCTGTTTGCTCACCTCCTATAGCTACAGCACCTTGTGCTATTCTTAAGCGAGGTTTCTCTTTTCTGGGATGAAACAAAAGTGGATCGAGCCCTCCTAAATACACAAAACCTGGTAAAAATCCTTTAAAATACACTAGGTAATTTGGCGTACAGTGGCGTTTTATAATGTCGTTGGCGCTCATTTTTTTTATTTCAGAAAGGCCTTTTAAATCAATACCATAGGAAAGGTCATAACAAACAGGTATTCGCCATGTTCGTCGCGGTTTAGACTTTAAAATTTGCTTTTTTGAATAGTACAATTTTAATAAGGCCACTTCATCATTAAGCTTCAAATTTTCAGTGGGCTTATAAATCACTACGATCGAATTATAAGCCGTTAAAACGGTTTTTATATTTTTATTTAACTGTAATTCTATTGCTATTTTAAAAGCAGAAAGGTCTAAAAAAATAGCCTCATTAATACGTTTAGGCCATTCAATTAAAATAGCATATTCTCCATATCGTTTATAGCTTAGTGTGTAAGGCATTATCGTTTTTCAATACCGATTCCTCGTTCTAATAAATTATTGAATACATATTTAGTAATCGCAATCGCTTCTTTGTTATCGCCATGAATACAATAGGTGTCGGCTTTTATTGGTAATACCTTTCCAGAAAGGGTTTTAATATTTTTTGTAGTTGCTATATAATAAACCTGTTGAAAAACCGATTCGGGCTGGGTTAATAAGGCTTTTTTATTGTCGCGCGAGACTAAAGTATAATCGTCGTTATAATTTCTGTCTGCAAAGGCCTCGTAAATGATAGGCCTATTGTTTTGTAATGCCAGAGTTTCTATTACGGACTTAAAAGGAACAACCAATCTTAACGCTTTTGAAATACTAGAGACCGCTTCAATAACTACTTCTGCTATTTCAGTATTCGTAGCAGCCATATTATACAAAGCACCATGAGGTTTTATATGATGCAAGTTTGCGCCACTACTAGAAACAATATTGGCTAATTCTTGTATCTGTTCCTTAATAGCGTTTAACAACTCATTATTTGAGAGAAAAGGCATGGGTTGTCTACCAAAATTGGCAGGATCCGGAAACGACGGGTGCGCCCCTATTTTCACTTTATTAGCGATGGCTAAATTTACAACAGTGCGCATTGTTTTTTTATTTCCAGCATGACCGCCACAAGCGATATTACATGAAGACAGATAGGGCAATAATTGTTTTTCATTACCAATACCCTCACCTACATCTGCATTAATATCGATTTTCATTTTAAATACTATTAAAAACTTTTAAGATGCTCTTAATTCCAAGAAAAAAAGTAATTCCAACTATTATAATTCCTAAACCATTTTGAAGTTTTGTATTCACATATTTCCCTAGCACATTCGATTTATTCATTAACCATATCAGGAAAATAGCCGTAATAGGAAGCAATGCCCCATTTGCCACTTGTGCAAATTTTATAATTTCGATAGATTTTATATTTAATGAGGAAAAAATAACTCCAAGTAGTAAAATAAAAAACCAGACACTTCTAAATTTAAAAGATCGTAAATTGGTTTCCCATCCTAAACAACCACTGGTAACAAATGCCGCGGCTAATGGTGCTGTAATCGCGCTAGTAATGCCAGCTGCAAACAATCCTATTGATAAAAAATATTTGGCATAAGCTCCAAAGAGGGGTTCCAAACCCTTAGCAAGATCGGCCGCTGTTTTTATATTATCTGAAGTGATTGAAGCTGCAGCTATTATAATGCACATAGAGACAATACAACCAAGAGATACTGCAATTATAGTATCTTTTCTTGCAAATTTTAAGTCGCTTTCGCTATGCCATTTTTCTTTAGCAAGCGCTGCGTGTAGAAATAAATTGTAAGGCACTACAGTGGTGCCTATTAGTCCTATTATAGTAAATAAGCTCCCCGTGGGCGTTTTAAACTGGAACAAGCCTTTTAGTATTTCCATAACATTGGGGCGGGTCATGAATGCGGCTATTAAAAAAGCGAAGCTCATGATAATGACCAAACTAATTAATACACGTTCTAAAATTTTATAATTACCAATATAGAGTAGCAAGAATGCTAAAACGCCAATAATAACACTCAACACTTTTATGGAAAATGCGCCTATTAATAATGTTGGTGAACCCACCAAAACCTCTAAACCTAAAACACCTCCACTTATATTACCTGCTTCGTAAGCTGCATTTCCTACAACTATCGCCGATAACATTAATACCGTTACAAAACCTCTAAATATTGGGTTTTTAATTTCACTACGCATTATTTCGGCTAAACCTTTTCCAGAAATAACGCCTATTCTAGCTGACATTTCCTGTAATACAATGGTCGCAAATAAAGAAAATAATAGCGCCCATAATAATGCAAACCCAAACGATACTCCTGCAATCGTGCATAAAGTTACTGTTCCAGGGCCAATAAAAGCGGCGGCAACTAAAGGTCCTGGACCAATATTTTTTATCCAGCTCCTAATCATTTAGCGACGGTGTTTAAAGCATAAATGGCAAAACTCCCCAACCAATGGCCGCCCTCATAACTATCACCAACTAAATTAGGTAACGAATAATTTATATGTTGATTAGCAATATTTTCTAAATGTTTATATTCTGGTAAGTCCTTTGCGATAGCGTTTAAACACCATGCTCTAGAAAAATTAACACCGTCTAGATGTACTAATTTCCCATCGGTTCTATCCGAAACTTTTCCCGTTTCTAAGCTGTAGTTTTTATTTTTTAATTGCGGTAAAAAAGTGTTAAGCCAAGCTTTATAATCGGCAATAGCTAAAATGCGTTTCATAAGTGCAGCTTCTTCTAAACAGGGCGATAAAAAATCATAGCCACTGGGTTCCCAGAGCATCGGGCAGTTTTCGTCTTTTAAATAGAATGCCTTAGCACGTTTTGAGATACTAGCTAATAATTGTTCGTGATTAACCGCTTTGGCATAATCCCATGCGAAAGACAATCCAAAGGCAGTGTTTGGGTGCTCTCCAACTCTAATGGGGTAATTTAATTTTGGCAAAAAAGCAATGTATTTCTCTACAATTAATTGGGTAAGCGGTTCTAAATTATTTTCTAATGTTCTAGCTAAAGGGGTTTCCCAGGTGTGAAGTGCTTCGGCAAGCTTTAATAACCAAGCCCATCCATAAGTTCGCTCAAAAGAAGCATTCTCTTTATCATCAAAATAAGCTATTTCTAATGCTATGTTCTCTTTAGACATATTTTCGAGTAACATTTTTTTAATTGCCTCTGCCTTGTCGAGCTTAGGAAACTGTTTTAGTAAACTTACTAAACTCCAATGGCCATGCACTGCAGAATGCCAATCAAAACAGCCATAAAATGCTGGATGCAATACTTTGGGCTCTTTTAAAAAAGCGGCATTCCCTAAAACCTGGTTTAATTTATTTGGATATTCAACCTGTATGCAATGCATTGGTAATTGCGCTAAATTATTTGCTTGTTGTAAAGTTAATTTGGGTGGATTAACAATAGTTATTGGAGTGTCTTTGGGCTGTGTTTCTTTTTTTTCTTCGGAAAAGTTACAGCTGTTTAATAGGATTAAAACTAGAAGTGCAAAGTAAGATTTCATTAAGTTGTATTTTATGAATGAAAAATACAATTAGTTTTTTAAAATATAAGCTTCAATACTCACTAAACATCATTCTTTTTTGAAAAAGCAAGATCTTTAAACTTTTAAATAACGTATATATATTGTATATTTAATTCATATTCAACAATTTGATTGTTTACAAGTACTTTTTGATTAAACTAATTTAATAACGTCAACCAATTAATAATCATGAAATCTTTACTTTATTCCCTATTATTGTTTTTAATTTTCCCATTTAACATTCAAAGTCAGGCTCACTCAAAATACATTGTAGTAGATCAGTTTGGTTACCGGCCAATTTCTGAAAAAATAGCTGTTTTGAGAGATCCTATAACAGGCTATGATGCCTCAGAATCATTTGTTCCGGGCAATTCTTATGCACTAGTTAATGTCGCTAATGGCGCGCAAGTGTTTACAGGGAATTCTGTACAATTTAATTCTGGAATTGAAGATGCCACCTCTGGCGATAGAGTTTGGTGGTTCGATTTTTCATCTTATCAGACTCCTGGAACCTATTACATTCTAGATATTGACAAAAATGTAAAATCGTATGAGTTTAAAATTAATGATAATGTATATGATGACGTTCTAAAACACGCCGTACGCACCTTTTTTTATCAAAGAGCGGGTTATGCCAAAGAGGCGCAGTATGCAGGAGAAAATTGGGCAGATGGTGCCAGTCATCTAGGACCGTTACAGGATTCGCAATGTAGAAAATTTGACGCAGCAACTAATGCTTCAACCGAAAAAGATTTAAGTGGGGGTTGGTATGATGCAGGCGATTATAATAAATACACGCCTTGGACTTCAAATTATATTATCGACATGATTAGCGCCTATAGAGAATATCCATCTATTTGGAAAGATGATTACAACTTGCCGTATTCTGGCAACGGTACGCCCGACCTTATTGATGAATTGAAATGGGGTTTAGATTATTTATTAAAATTACAGGAGTCGGATGGTTCTTTAATTAGCGTTGTAGATTTATCTCACGCGACGCCACCGTCGTCTGCAAATGATATAAGTTTGTATGGCGGTATTAATACCACTTCGACATTAACAGCCTGTGCAGCCTATGCTTATGGTGCCAAAATTTTTAATGAGTTGGGAAATACAGCCTATGCAAATACACTTCAACAAAGTGCTATTGCGGCATGGAATTGGGCAACTGCCAACCCAAGAGTAATTTGGGAGAACAATAGTGCTGCATATAACTCTGTTGGTATTGGGTCTGGACAGCAAGAAACAGATGATTATGGAAGATTTGCTTATAAAATGCGCGCGGCGATTTATTTATTTGATCTCACTGGAGACACCACATATCGATCTTATATTGATACTAATGTTAATGATATTCATTTAATGCTGTGGGCCTATGCCTATCCTTTTGAGCAAGAATACCAAGAGGTACTTATGTACTATGCTTCGTTACCGAACGCCACTTCTTCTGTGGCTTCTAACATAAAAAACACCTACAATGCTGCTATGAATTCTATCGATAATTTTAATGCGCTTAATGATGAAGTCGATCCTTATTTAGCGCACCTTAGAGATTATGTATGGGGCAGTAATCAAACAAAATCGAAAAAAGGTTTAATGTTTATCGATTATATTAGGTACGGCATTAACCCTGCCAATAATGATGACGCGTTTAGGGCTGCTGAGCGCTATATCCATTACATACATGGTCTTAATCCGCTTAATTTGTGTTACCTATCAAACATGTATGATTATGGTGGCGACAATTGTGTAAATGAATTTTATCATACTTGGTTTTGGGATGGTAGTGATTGGGATCATGCGCAATACAGTCGTTATGGCCCTGCGCCAGGGTT
>CALDCO010000070.1 GCA_937937185.1 uncultured Flavobacteriaceae bacterium | reverse complement strand
AAACCAATTTCTGCTTTTTTGTTTTTTTTACTCAAATTGTTTAATCCTCCTGCGCCAAGAAATCTTCCACTATCTTTAGAACAAACCGCCCACCAGATTCCAGTTCCATTTTTTTCAAGATTCGCAAACCAAATCATTTGCTCTTTAGTTGCTTCTAAACTATCGAAACTAATGCCATAATACTTTATAACCTCAGGATGAGAAAGCCCTTTAAAAACATGTTCTAAATCCGAATTAACAATTGGTCTTAAGAATGCTCTTTTAGATTCTAGAATTGGTGTTTTTTTTAGCATTTTCTGTTCGATTTCTTATGCTTTTAGAAATAATTTTCTAGTAAGCTTGCTCAAAGTGTTTCATGTGTATTGTATATTTTATTTTTTAGATTTTAACAGCCTATTAACTAAGGATTTTAATTCCTCTATTTCTTTTTGCTGCTGTATCGTATAAAGAGTCAATTCTTCTATTTTTTGCAATAACTTTGAATCCATTTCACCAAGAAAAACCCCGTTTTTTTTAACATCTTTAGCAGATGGTATATCTTTAAGATGGCCTTTTTCTAGTATGTAATTTTCCACTTCCTTGAGTGTAGATAGTTTGTAATCTTCATAGAACACAAAATCTGGCCATTGTGAATATATGGCTACTTTTACTTCTTCAGCTCCAATTTTCCCTTTAACTCCTAGCGTAAATCCTTTTGTATCTATAGTTCCAATTCCTACATTTCCATGAACAAATAAATCCGATTGACTTATGCCGTTACCAATCATAACATCAGTCCCTGTTCCATAATTTAAATACAAGTTACTATAATCGGCGCTATCATAATCTTTACCATTTACATGTCTAACTTTAAGAGAGGAGTTGCCATTGTCTCCAATATTAACACTTCCTGCTATAGTTAATTTATCACTAGGGGTCGTAGTTCCAATTCCTACATTTCCATTAGAGGTAAAGGTCATTAAATCTGTCCAACTAGAGTTATTATGTCGCCCTGCTATATTCAAAAGTGTTTTTCCGCCAGGATCAAAACTATAAATTTTATGACCAAATCCATTACCCCAATTTGATGTAGTCCATTCTATTTTTTTATTACTCCCCGATGATGTTAAAGATTCAAAATTTTGAGCATTAACTCCTAAAATAATTCCGATTAAGTTGACTAATAATATTGTTTTCTTCATTTTGACTATTTTTAATATGACTAAATTAAAAATTAAAAATTTATGATTAGTTATTTTTTTATCTTATTTACATTGAAAATAGGGTAATAACGTATTTACGAGAGCCCCAAGAATTGCTTGTAATGGTTTTTAGAAGTAATCGTATCGCAAAAAACCAACTTTTTCAGATTAATAAGTAATCAGCCAAATTTTATATTCTTAGTTGCTAACATTTTTAATAGCCATATTAAAAAATAACATTCTTCACAAATAGCACACGATTTTTAACAATCATTCATTAAATATACTTTCTTAACATCGTAAGTTAAGGCTTATTCTTTTCTACTATTATTGTAAAATCATCAACAAATAATTCAATGTTTTCAGAGGTAGGGTTTGCTGTGGCTCCAATTTGAATCCTTTCATAAAAAGTAGGCTCCTGTAAAGTAAAATCAATGCCTCTTGGGCAAATAAGTCACGGAATGTTTGTGCATTGGGCATATTTGTACCACTAAAGTTTATCACTTCTACCCAATTTATTAGAAGCTTGTCCATTCCATTTTTAGTTTCTGATAATTTCAACTCCCATTGTACGGCAACCCATTCGTTTCTTGGAAATTGAAAGGAGGTCTGCTGAATTGTATTTTCTGCTATTTTAACTCTTTCAATGGATAGAAAATCATTCCCACCAGACATTTGTAGTATAATTCCAGGACATTGATTTTCGATAGAAACAGTTGAATCCCAACATGAGCAACATTCTAAATCGATTAAGAGTAAGCCCTCTATATATGCAGTACCATTGATGTGAAAATTTGCCTTAATAATTACTATATCGTTTTCAAATGCACTAAATCCCTCTTTTTCAATATCTATTTTAGAGAGGATGGTATTAGATTGATACGCAAAAAAACGCAATGCATTTTCTCCTTCAGAGAAAAGGGTTTCTGATATTGAAATTTCATTAGTTGAATGAGATGGGTTAACTTGTTGTATTCCAGTTCAGCGGTTGCCGTTTGATGGAAAAAGTTCATCAAGAGTATTGTTTTGTGTTTCAAAGCCATCTTGAAATATGAAATTTTCGATAATTGGTTCATCAGCAATATTATTGTCCTTTCCACAAGCTAATAACACCAAGCCTATAATAGTAAATACAATTACTTTACCCTGTCTCATACTAAATAAACGTAACTGTTTAATTGTTGTTGTTCAGTTTTTAAATAAGCGCTAACGTCTCTTAGCTCTTTAGATGAAAGGGCTCAACCAAACTCTGCTTTATAATGGAGACGAGACCCGTTTAAATATAACCGTTTTCCATAAAAAAAGAACTATCATTTACAATAGTTCTTTTTATATTAATGTTGGCCCACTAGGGCTCGAACCTAGACTCTTCGGTACCAAAAACCGACGTGTTGCCAGTTACACCATAGGCCAATA
>CALDCO010000069.1 GCA_937937185.1 uncultured Flavobacteriaceae bacterium | reverse complement strand
GATTTATTTACTTTACTTGGTGGTAATCCTGATGTGGGAGGCAATTGGACACCGCCTTTAGCGAGTGGTACGGGAGTGTTTGATCCTACAATTGATCCTGCGGGAACCTATACTTATACCATTAATGGCATTGCCCCCTGCCCAGAGGTCTTTGCCAATGTTGTCGTTACTCTTTCTGATGAATTAATTCTTAGTCAACCTGATGATCTTAACTCTTGTGATACTGATAATGATTCTGCTGAAGCTTTTGATTTAGAACAACAAACACCGTTTATTAATAATGACAATCCAGATTATCTTGTTACCTATCACCTTAGTCAGATTGATGCAGATACCGGAAATAATCCTTTAATATCGCCTTATACAAATATTGAAAACCCCCAAACCATATATACCAGAGTTGTCAGTGCAAATACAGGGTGTTTTGATACTAGTATTAATTTTGATCTTGAATTAGAGCTAGCAGTAATTGCTAATAACGATACTTATGAAATCTGTGACGATAATGTAGAACTTGATGGCGATACTACCAATGACTCTAATAGCTTTGATTTAAATTCGCGAAATGCTATTATTCTGGGACCAAACCAAGCCCCTAATGCGTTTGTAGTTTCTTATTATTTAACTCAAAACGATGCTAATAATGCCACGAATCCCATAGCTAGCCCTTATACTAATATTACCAATATACAAACTATTTTTGCTAGAGTAGAACGTATTAGTAACAACTGTTTTGCCACTAGTGAAATGCTTCTTAGAGTCAATCCTTTACCTATTATTAACTTAGAAGATTTGTATACCATTTGTTTTGATGAAAATGGCGAGTTAATTGAACCGGTTACCATTATTGATACAGGATTAAACCCTAATGAGTATGACTTTGAATGGCTTTTAAACGGAGTGGTCATTCCTGGACAAACTAATGAAAGTATTACCCCTACTCTCCCTGGTAACTACACAGTAAATGTTACTAACAACTTAACGAATTGTGCCGCTAGTGCGAGTACTGTGGTTGTTCAAAGCACCAAGCCTACAGTAGTTGCTAAGCAAATTTCTATTACTTTTATTGAGGACAATACCATTTTAGCAACAGCTGCTAGTGCTAGTGTTAATAATGCTTTTTTTGAATTCAGTTTAGATGGAGGACCGTGGGTGAGTAATACGCCTAACGATGGGACTTATACTTTTGAAAATGTATCGGCTGGAGAACATACAGTTAGAGCCAGAGACATTAACGGTTGTGGCGAAGCGAGTACGTCTATTATTATTTTAGACTTCATCCCATATTTTACGCCTAACGGCGATGGGTTTCATGATACTTGGAATATTTTGGGAATTGAAACTCAGCCTGAAGCGGTGATATACATTTTTAATCGCTATGGCAAGCTTTTAAAACAGCTTAGTCCTAATGGAAAAGGGTGGAACGGTATTTATAATGGTCAAATTTTACCCACTAGCGATTATTGGTTTACATTAGATTACAAAGACCCTAATACTAATGAACCTAAAACTTTTAAAGCGCATTTTACACTTAAAAGGTAATCCATTCTTTTTGTGATTTATTATGAGTGTTCGATAAAAATTCATGAGCAGCTTCTTAAAAAGGAAAATGGCTATTATAAAAACCTTTAGGAAGTACAATTTTTAAAGCTAGATGTGGCTTAAACCCATTTAAGTATTATTAGAAGAATCTCAAATCTTGTAAGTTAAACCAATTTCTTTCTTAACACGATCTATAACAGACATTAAATCGATACTTAACGAAGGTGGTACTTTTAGGCTTTCCGTAGCCTTATTTAATAGGCATTTATTAACTTCCTCTATCTCATAAAGATAGCCATTGCCTTTGTACTTAACAGTTAATACTTCTTTTTCTCCATTTTTTAAAATGGTGATTTTTTGTGTGTGATGAAAAGGACTATGGAGTTCTATTTGTCCCTTGCTTCCATAAATATAAGCTGTTGTGGGTGTATTGGCTTCAATGGTCGATTCTAGGCTCGCTTTGGCATCATTCATATAATTAAATTGCATGCTGCAATAGCCATCTACCTTAGTTTTAGTCATGCGAGCCATAGCCTTTATATCTGTAGGTATTCCTAGTAGTAAAAGACTTAAATAAATAGGATAAATACCAATATCTAGTAGCGATCCACCGCCTAAATCTTTATTATAGATTCTGTTTTTAAGATCATAATTCGCTTTAAAACCAAAGTCGGCACGAATAAATAAAACATCACCTATTGCGTTGTTATTTAGTAATTCAATTAATTTTTCAGTAGCAGGAATAAATCGTGTCCAAATGGCTTCCATTAAAAATAAGTTGCGAGATTTAGCTTCTTCGAAGACCGCTTTTACCTGTTCAGAATTTATTCCAATGGGTTTCTCGCATAACACCGCTTTGTTTTTCTTTAAACACATCATGGTGTTTTCAAAATGAAAACTGTGAGGTGTGGCAATATATATAATGTCTATTTCTGGTTCATTAGCCAATTCTTCATAAGAATTGTAGTACCTAACGGCCTTGTATTTCTCATAAAAGTCTTTAGATTTATTAGTATCTCTTGAAGCAACACCATATAAAGTTGAAGCCTTGGAAAGCAGTAAATCTGCCGCAAATTTATTAGCGATTTTACCTAAACCTATAATTCCCCACTTAATTTTCTTGTCCATTTTATATTCTTAAACGACTCATTCCAGAAATGAATTTAGCAGTACAAATTTAAGAGTCTAAGATTGTTTCTATTTGCTTTAGCTCTGTTTTAGTAAAACTTATTTGCTCGGCAGCCTTTACGTTTTCCAACATTTGTTTAGGACTGCTCACTCCCACTAATACAGACGTTATCCGTTCATCTTTTAACAACCAAGCAATCGCCATTTGCGCCAAGCTTTGCCCTCTTTCCTTAGCGATCTCATTTAATCCTTTTACTTTTGCTAGCACCTCATCCGTGATGTGTGTCTTGTTAAGATACCGCCCATCTTTTACCGCTCTAGAATTTTCGGGTAGCCCTTTAAGGTACTTATCGGTTAAAATACCCTGAGCCAAAGGAGAGAATGCTATAGCACCTGCGCCTTGAACTTCCAATTCGTCTAACAAACCGTTTTCTACCTGTCGATCAAAAATATTATAGCGCGGTTGGTGGATTAATAATTGTATTCCCATGCTTTTAAGAATTTGTGCAGCTTCCTTTGTTTGTTCAGCAGAATAATTAGAAACCCCAACATAAAGTGCCTTGCCTTGTCTTACAATTTGTTCTAACGCGCCCATGGTTTCTTCTAATGGGGTATTAGGGTCTGGCCGGTGGTGATAAAATATATCGACATAATCTAGCCCCATACTTTTTAAGCTTTTATCTATACTGGCGATTAAGTGTTTACGAGAACCGAAATTACCATAAGGCCCTGCCCACATGTCATAACCTGCTTTTGTCGAAATAATTAACTCATCGCGATAAGGACGAAAATCTTTTTCAAGTAGTCTTCCAAAGGTTTCTTCAGCCGCTCCAAAGGGCGGACCATAATTGTTGGCCAAATCAAAATGTGTTACGCCATTATCAAAGGCTGTTCTTAAAATTTGTCGGGCATTAGTAAAACTGTCGGGGTGCCCAAAATTATGCCATAATCCAATAGAAATGGGCGGGAGAAACAATCCGCTGTTTCCACATTTACGATAATTTAACTCGTGATATCGATTACTTTTCGCATTGTAATTTCCAATTGATTGATCATTAAAATCCATAAACTATTTTTCGCTTTTTACTAATTTGTTTGGTTTATTATCGCCAGTGTTAAGAGACTTGATAAAAATGAAATGCTTTTAATTAACGTGAGTTCGACACAAGAAAATTTACGTCAGTCAGAGTGATTTTCGATAGAAAATGGTATCGAAGACAAGTGAATTTACATTCAAAAGCCTAATTTCGATACAATTTTTCTTCGTTTCACTCTGAAAAATTACTCAATTTGACGGCTTTTTCATTCTAAATCCTTAGGTCGAACTCACTTTAATTACGCATTCGCATGACATTTTTTTTTGCGAAGATAAAGAAAGTTATTAATGGTTTTATAGCCGCCAGTTTAATTTAACGTGATGCTTTAGGAAAATTCAAATTAAAACATAAATAGCTAAAGGTATTCAATGCTTCCATAAAAATATTTTAAACTTTTTTTTCAACATAAACGTTAAACAGTTCGCTTTAGTTTTTATGGCGTATTAAAAAACTAAAGCATTTTACTTGAAATGTATTTTCAACCCTTCGTGTGATTTTTTGAAACCTAACTGCTTATAAAATTTAATCGCTTCAGGTCTTTTCTTGTCACTTGTTAATTGAAGTAAGTGCGCTTTTTTTTCTTTTGATCGGTTTATTGCCCATTCAAACATTTTTTTTCCTATGCCTTTTCCTCGTTTGTCCTTTCTAATTCTTACAGCTTCAATTTGGGCTCTTATACCGCCTTGATAAGTTAGGTATTGAATAAAAGTTAATTGTAAAGTACCAATAATTTCAGAATCGTCGTTTTCAACCACAATTAATTCTTGGTTTTCATCAGCATTTATTCGTTTAAAAGCTTCTTTATATTGAGAAGGTAAAGGGTCTTGAAAAGCTTCTCTTTTTTTTCCAAGTGCATCATCGGCAATCATTTCAACAATTGCAAGTATATCGTTTTCTGTAGCCTTTCTAAATTTCATTTTTATTTTCAATC
>CALDCO010000068.1 GCA_937937185.1 uncultured Flavobacteriaceae bacterium | reverse complement strand
ATATCTTGAGCTATTGATGTATTGGGTTCTGCCGCTGTAGTTTCCATATTACCCGTCCCTAAAATTTCACCATTCCATGAATAACTACCACCAACACCTTCTGTTTTATCTCCATAAGTAAGTGTTGCACTAGGTTCTTGTTCAGTCCAAGGCGAAAATTCTGGCCAAGCTTTATAGTCGTTTACTTTGTTATAGAGCATCGATGCAGGAGCTTTCATAACTTTGCTTCTGCTAAATTCGTAGGTATTTGGCTGAACGGCTACATATATGACGGTTCCTATTACAAGTATTAATATTAAAAATAATAGGTATTTTAAGAATTTCATTATGATTTCATTTTAGTAATTAGTCAAATCAAAAGTACAATTTTTTAAGGTTCTATTTAAATGGTTACATTTGTTTTAGAACATTAAATGCATATAAAATGAAGTGTAAATTAGTATTGGTTTTAGTTATTGTATTCTTTCTCTCTTGTAAACAAGATAAAGAGGCAAAAATAGTAGAAACAAATAGTACAGAAAACAAAGCTGTTTTAAGTGCTAATGTAGAACAGTTTGCAGATATAAAAATATTGCGCTATAAAATTCCAGGTTGGGATGACTTAACTTTAAAAGAGCAAAAATTAGTTTACTATTTAACCCAAGCAGGTCTAGCTGGAAGAGATATAATTTGGGATCAAAATTATAAGTATAATCTTAAAATTAGAAAAGCCTTAGAATCTATTTATGTAAATTATACAGGCGATAAAAAGACCGATAATTGGAAGGCATTTGAGACGTATTTAAAGCGCATTTGGTTTAGTAATGGCATACATCATCATTATTCTAACGATAAGATTAAACCTAATTTTTCTCCAGAGTATTTAAATAAAATGCTAGCTGAAACTAATACAACGCTTAAAGGAGCAGCATTTGATGTGATATTTAATGAAAAAGATGCTAAAAAAGTAAATAAAGCTAAGGGCGTTGATAATGTAGGCTTATCTGCCGTTAATTTTTATGGCTCAAATGTGACAAACAAAGACGTTGAAACATTTTATAAAAAAATGAAATCTCCTAATGCTAATAAGCCATTGTCATTTGGATTAAACTCGCAATTGGTGAAGGAAAATGGCGTGCTTAAAGAACGGGTTTATAAATCTGGAGGCTTATACGGTAGTGCGATAGATGAAATTGTTAAATGGTTAAAACTGGCAAAGGCAGTTGCTGAAAATGAAGAACAGGCTGCTGCACTAGACTTATTAATTAGTTATTATAATACAGGAAATTTAAAAACATGGGATGATTATAATGTGGCATGGACAAGAGCCACTAAAGGAAATATTGATTATATAAATAGTTTTATTGAAGTTTATAATGACCCCCTAGGATATAGAGGTTCGTATGAGTCTATTGTACAGATTAAAGATTTTGACATGTCTGCAAAAATGGGGGTTTTATCTAAAAATGCGCAATGGTTCGAAGATCATTCGCCCTTAATGGAAGCACATAAAAAGAAGAATGTTGTAGGGGTAACTTATAAAGTTGTAAATGTCGCTGGAGAGGCTGGTGATGCATCACCAAGCACTCCAATAGGAGTTAATTTACCAAATGCAAATTGGATTCGTGCCGCGATAGGAAGTAAATCTGTGTCTCTGGGAAACATCATCAGCGCCTATAATAACGCAAGTAGTTCAGGGCGTTTAAAAGAGTTTGTTAATGATGATGAAGAATATGAATTGGAAGAAAAATACGGACAATTAGCAGATAAATTACATACTGCTTTACATGAGGTTATAGGTCATGCTTCAGGCCAATTAAATCCTGGTGTAGGTGAAACCAAAGAAACGCTAAAAAATTATGCTTCAACCTTAGAAGAGGGGCGTGCCGATCTGGTAGGTTTGTATTACTTATACAGTCCCAAATTACAAGAGTTAGGCTTAGTTGATGATTGGAAAGCGCTTGGTAAGGCTGCTTTTGATGGGTACATAAGAAATGGTTTAATGGTGCAATTAATTCGTTTACATTTAGGAAGCGATGTAGAAGAGGCGCATATGAGAAACAGGCAATGGGTATCGGCGTGGGCATATGAAAAGGGAAAAGCAGAGAATGTAATTGAAAAAATTAAGAGAGATGGAAAAACCTATTATAACATTAATGATTATAAGAAGCTGCATGCGCTTTTCGGACAATTATTAAGAGAAACGCAGCGTATTAAATCTGAAGGCGATTTTAAAGCGGTAGAAGATTTAGTAGAAGGTTACGGTGTAAAAGTCGATCAAGAAATTCATGCAGAAGTTTTAGAAAGGAATAAACAATTTACATCTGCACCTTATAGTGGTTTTGTAAACCCAGTTTTAGTTGCTGAGAAAAATGAGAATGGAGAAATTACCAAAATTAAAGTGACTCAACCAGAAACATTTCCAGGACAAATGTTACATTATAGTAAAGTTTATGGTTTTTTGCCTGAGGAAAATTAGTATTGAAGTGGTTTAATGTCTTTATAAAGGTGTTTTTTTAAGTAAAAATAACTTTAATGGCGACAATCATTCCTATAAAGCTAATAAATGCTACTAATACCCATAAAGTCCCTTTGTAATGTGTTTTATGAAGTTTTAAATCTTTTCTATAGGTATAAGCTAGAACAATAATAAATGCAATGGCAAATAGAACACCAAAAATTAATTGTCCTTTACTAAACATATAACTACTTTTAAATCGTTAAAACGTATTTTAATAACGATTCAAAAATAATAATTATATGCCTAATGCCATAATTTTTGGAGCGACATCTGGAATTGGAAAAACCCTTGCTAGTTATTTTATAAAAGAGAATTATAGAGTGGCTATTACTGGTAGACGGTTATCTTTACTAGAGACGATAAAAGAAGAATCTCCCTCTCAATATTCAATTTATGAAAATGACGTTCAAAATATTGAACAAACTAAAACTGTTTTTAATCAAATTATAACCAATTTTAAAACCATAGACCTTATTATTCATTGTTCTGGAGTTGGTTATGAAAACCCAAATTTAGAATGGGACAAGGCGTATGATACAATTAAAACCAATATTATTGGAGCGATGCATATTTATAATTTAGGGTTTCATTTATTTAAAAAGCAAAAATTTGGACATTTAGTTGCTATTTCATCCATAGCCTCATTGAGAGGTAATAGAGGCGCACCAGCTTACTTTGCCTCTAAAGCATTTCAAGTAAATTATTTAGAGTCATTATATCTTAAAACAAAAGAAGTTAAAGGAGGGAATGTGTATATAACAGATATTCGTCCTGGTTTTGTAGATACTAAAATGGCGCTTGGAGAAGGTATTTTTTGGATGGCATCTCTTGAAAAAGCGAGTCAACAAATCTATAGAGCAATTAAGAATAAGAAAAGACGTGTTTATATTACTAAACGATGGAATTTAATTGCCTGGGTATTAAAAATTGTTCCTTCTTGGTTAATTAAAAAAGTGATGTAAATTTACAAAATACAATATATAGTAATTATGAAGAATAAAATAGAAGCCGTTAAGGCATTTCATACGGCATTTAAAATAGGACATCGTGAAGCACCAAAAGCCGATTTAGGGAATGCAAAAAACACGCTTCGTTTTAACTTGATGAAAGAAGAAAATGAAGAGTATTTAGAAGCGGCAAATAACGACGATTTGGTTGAAGTCGCAGATGCTTTGGGCGATATGTTATATATTTTGTGCGGAACCATTATAGAACATGGCATGCAACACAAAATAGAAGAAGTTTTTAATGAAATACAACGCAGTAATATGAGTAAGCTAGGTGAAGATGGCGAGCCTATTTATAGAGCAGATGGTAAAGTCATGAAAGGGCCTAACTATTTTAAGCCCAATATTTCTGCCATTTTAGATCGTTAAATGCTTGATATTTTATTATTTAAATATTCTAGTATAATTGATTTAAAGGCCCTCTTTATCTGTGTTTTTTTCTTTAGGCTTTTTTTTACTTGGTAATCTTTTAGAGTCTTTTAGACTTTTGTTAATGAGCCATTCTAATTGACCATTAACACTGCGAAATTCATCATCAGCCCATTTTTCAATTTGTTTAAATGTTTCTGGGTCTATCCTTAAAACAAACGATTTTCTTTTACTCACAAATTACGAGTTTAATGTTCCGGTGTTAATTACTGGTATCGCTTCTTTATCTCCGCATAATACCACCATTAAATTACTCACCATAGAAGCTTTTTTGTCATCATCAAAATCAATAATATCATCTTCAGAAAGTTTCTCTAGAGCGTCTTCTACCATGCCAACGGCGCCTTCAACAATTTTCTTACGAGCCGCTACAATAGCAACAGCCTGCTGCCTTTTTAACATAGCGCTTGCAATTTCTGGTGCATAAGCCAAATAACCAATTCTTGCTTCCATGACTTCAATCCCTGCAATGGCTAAGCGTTCAGTAATTTCATTTTCTAAAGCTTGGTTAACACCATCCATTCCCGATCTTAAAGTTAATTCAGCATCTTCATCATCAAAATTGTCATAAGGATAAGACCCTGCTAGTTTTCTTACAGCAGCATCGGTTTGAACCCTCACAAACTCTTCATAATTATCGACATCGAAAGCCGATTTATAAGTATCTGCAACTTTCCAAACAAGTATGACATTAATCATAATTGGATTTCCAATCTTATCATTAACTTTTACACGCTCACTGTCAAAATTCCTTGCTCTTAAAGAGATTTTTTGTCTTGAAAAAAAGGGGTTTGCCCAAAAGAACCCATTATCGCGAATAGTGCCTTTGTAAGCTCCAAAAAGCACCATAACTTTAGAGCTGTTCGGGTTAACTATAAAAAAACCTTTCGCAATGAGAAATATTAGTGGGATGAGAATTAAAAAAAGTGGACTTTTTACAACAATAAAACCGACTACCATACAAAAAATTACACCTAATAATACGAGAAGCATTACATATCCATTACTTGATTTAATTTGTTTTTCTTTTTTCATAATAATATCATTTTGATATCACAATAATACTAATTTTTTAATTTAAAAGCAAGTTATAGATGACTTTTTAGTTCGATTTTGATCGCAGAACAGTTTAATAAGATTAGCCATCCCCCGAAAAAGGTTTCTATTTTTCGTTAAAGTATTGAATTTACTATTGATTTAGAGGGTTAAAAAATTGAAAAACTGTTTAAAAGGTTGTATTTTAAAGTTGTAAATAATTTAGAATAATTCCTTAAAAACAGTTTGATGGACAAGATACTAACAAAGAAGATTCAAATACAAATAAATGATTATTTTTCTGCTCCTACTTTTCTGAGTAAGCCAGAAGTTCGTGCCATGAAAGAGATTGTATTAGGTATTTTAAAGTCGAAGTCGGTTTTTGTTAATCAAATAGCAAGTTCTTTGCGAGAACCACTAAAACTTAAGGATGTTACCAAACGATTATCAGCTCAGTATTTAAAGGATGATTATGCTGATAATATTATGAATTATCATCTTTCGAATACCCAAAGTTGCGTAACTAATGAGAGTTTTATTTTAATGGATGGTACAGATATTAGCAAGAAGCACGCAAAATTCATGGAAGGACTGGAGTTTGTGAAAAATGGAGACACTGGCACTGTTGGTTTAGGGTATAATGTATTGAATATAAATGCGATCAATAGACACAAAGAAATTACGCCTCTTTACAGCAAAGCTTACAGCTATGAGATGGGAGCATTAAGTAGTAATAATGAAATTAAATCAGCTGTCAAGCAAGTGGACAAACACCTTCAAGGGAAAGGATGTTGGATTTTTGATAGAGGTGCGGATAATGATATTTTAAAAACCTTTTTCTTTACACAGTGTTCACGTTGTATTATCCGACTAAAAAGAAACACCAAGTTATTATATAAAAATGAGCTATTAACGGTTAGTCAAATAGCCAACAGAATAAAATATATCACTACCCAAAGTGTAACTAAAATTAAAAAGGACAAGCCTGTTGTTAAAAGTTATGATTTATCAGCGGTTAAAGTGCATTACAGCTCTAAGGGAAAGTCGATGCCTTTATGGTTAGTCGTCTCAAGAGATCAAAATCATGGTGGCTTATGCTATTTATTGGTGAAAAATAATACTAATTGTGCTATTGAGGTGGCTCAATGGGCTTTTAAAGGTTACGGATTAAGATGGAAAATAGAAGAATATCATAGACATATCAAACAAGAGTATAAACTTGAAGATATTCAGATTAAAACTTTTACGGGATTGCAATCTATGCTTGTCTTACTTACTGTAGCGATGCATATTATTTACAGAAAAATAAAATCTATTCATATTGACATACTACTTGATGCAGGATACAATTATCTTAACAAACACCAAATAAGAGAACTAACCAATTTTATATATTATAAAGTAAGCAGGATTGTATCCATTCTACTAATGCCTACTAGGTCGAGATACAAAACACAAACTAAGCCACCGCCATTGGAACAAAAGCAACTCAATCTTGGATTCAATTAAAAAAACGGGGGATGGCTAATTTAATAAGAGTGGTTTTAATTAAAAATAATGGGTAAATTAAATGCGTTTATTTTTTGTTGATGAAGTTTGTAGCGCACAAGAAATAGGGGTAAGTCCTATTCAATCAGAAGTTGTTTTTAAAACAATTGATTTAGCTATAATTATGAATAGAAATGGTTCTTTATGGTAGGAAATTTAGGAAGTGCTTACAATCTCATAACGCCATTGGTGCTTGTCTTCGGCTAGATTATATTGAATGTTGTTAAGTTTTTCTTTAAAAAAGGTAGCGTAAGCATCCGATATTTTAGGTATTTCATAGGTAAAATCACTATGCTTAAACCCTAAAATAGGACTAATAACAGCAGCAGTGCCGGCTCCAAAAATCTCTTTTAAGTGCCCCTTTTTAGCCGCTTCAATAAGCTCTGTAACTGTAATTGATCTTACTTCTATCTTTATGCTATTATCTTTTGCTAACTGAATTACACTTTTCCTTGTGATGCCATCTAGAATACGATCACTTGTTGGAGCGGTAATTAAGGTATCATTTATTCTAAAGAAAACATTCATTGTACCTGCCTCTTCTAGAAATTCATGGGTATCTGCATCCGTCCATATTATTTGTTGATAGCCTTCTTGGTTGGCTAAATTGGTAGGGTAAAATTGAGCGGCATAATTACCTGCAGCTTTGGCAAAACCAATACCCCCATTCGCAGCACGGCTATATTTTTCTGCAATAAGGACTCTAACCTCTCCAGAATAATAGGCTTTTGCAGGCGAAAGAATAATCATAAATTTATAATTGGCAGCGGGAGAAGCCGATATTGCGGGCTCGCTAGCAATTATAAAAGGGCGAATATATAGACTGTTTCCTTTTCCTTTTTTTACCCATTCTTTATCAAGATTTAATAAAGTGGTTAATCCTTCAAAAAAAACAGTTTCTGGCAGCTCAGGCATTGCCAGTCTGCTTGCAGATTTGTTAAGGCGATTAAAGTTTTCGTCGGGTCTAAAAAGCCATACCTTATCATTCTCGTCTTTAAAGGCTTTCATACCTTCAAAAACAGCTTGCCCATAATGAAACACTCGCGCAGAAGGATCGATAGCTAAAGGACCGTAAGGCATTATTTCAGGTTCTTGCCACTTTCCATCATTATATTCGCAGACCAGCATATGATCAGTAAAGACTGTTCCAAAATTTAGAGTATTAAAATCAGTTGAAGATAATTTTGAAGATTCAACAGTCGTGATTTTCATAGATAAAAGTATTGTAGCGATTGGTTTTAAACTCGATTTAATTTTCAGCAAAAGTACAGAATATTGACATAAAAAGACCTATAAGATCATTTAAAAATGTTGTATATTTATGAGGTATAAAGTTTAATTTTTTAACCCAAATAAAAATGAAACATCGTCTCCCAGCCCTTCTTGTTATTTTAGTGTTTTTTTCCTGCAAAAATGATGAAAGCAGAAAAAAAATAAAGGTATTTGATACCGATTTATCCCAACAGAAATCTTTTGGGAATGAAATTTTCCCCAATAATGCCATAGCTATAGATTCATTGTCCTCACATTATAAGCGATTAAAAATTGGAGATAGCATTCCTTCTAAAATCATTGGAAAAGTTAATGAGGTATGTAAAGCTAAAGGCTGTTGGATGAAACTGGCAATGAATGATGATGAAGTAATGGTGAAATTTAAAAATTATGGTTTTTTTGTGCCTAGAAACATCAAAGGTAAAGAGGTGATTGTAAATGGAAAAGGCTATGTAAAAGAAATTTCTGTTAAGGAGCAAAGGCATTATGCGAAAGATGCAGGTAAAAGTGAGGTCGAATTGGCTGCCATAAAAACGCCCAAACGTACTTATTTATTCGAAGCCGATGGTGTTTTACTAAAATAAAAATAGTGCAAAGAAAAATAGTGACTACTAAAGATGGTTCTACCTCTATTAAAATAGTTGAATGGGAAGAGCAATACCATTCTAAACATGGCGCAATACAAGAAGCTAAACATGTTTTTATAAATTCAGGATTAACCCATTTTTTATCGACCAAGAATAACGAAAGTAACCAAGTTGTTTCAATTTTAGAAATAGGCTTTGGTACAGGATTAAATGCCTTTATCACGCTTTTAGAGGCTGAGAAAAAAAAACGCGCTATAGCTTACACGGGAATAGAAGCCTATCCAGTTTTAACTGAAGAAATAGAGCAATTAAATTACCTGTCTGTTTTAAATGCAAAAGATAAAGCCTCCTTATTTATGGCCATGCACCATTTACCTTGGGAAACATTTCAGGACATCACGAATCACTTTTCATTAAAAAAAGAAAAAAAACAGTTTTCAGAAATAAAAAAGGAGAACACATTTAATATCGTGTATTTTGATGCTTTTGGACCTCGAGTACAACCAGAATTATGGACTGAATCCTTATTTTACATCATGTTTAAAGCAATGAAAAGTAAAGGTGTGCTGGTGACCTATTGTGCGCAAGGAAATGCCAGACGCGCCATGCAAGCTGTTGGTTTTAATGTAGAAAAAATACAAGGCCCTCCTGGGAAAAGACACATGCTTAGAGCAACTAAACCCTAAATAATCATAATATTTGTTAAACCTTACTTAAACTCAATTAAAAGGCCTTTTCGAAATTGTATTTTTATAAAAAAAAGAATGCGTGTTTTAATTACTGGTGCCACAGGCTTGGTTGGAAGTGAAATCGTAAAGCACTATCACAAAAATAATATTAATGTAAATTATTTAACCACTAAAACCGCTAAATTAGAATCAATTCCTAATTATAGAGGATTTTTGTGGAATCCATTTAAAAATGAAATCGACAAAAAATGTTTTGAAGGTGTTGATACCATTATCCATTTAGTGGGCGCAAGCATTTCTAAACGTTGGACCAACTCCTATAAAGAATTGATTTTACAAAGCCGATTGCAGTCCACCGAGTTACTATTAAACACTTTAAAGACCAATACTCATACTGTTAAACAAATAATCTCTGCAAGTGCCATAGGTATTTACCCTTCCTCATTAACCAATTATTATACAGAAAAAGAAGGTAAACAAAGCGATTCTTTTTTAGGGGAAGTGGTTAAAAAATGGGAGGCCACTGTAGAAGCATTTAAAAGTCTGGATTTACTAGTGTCTAAAGTAAGAATAGGGCTAGTCCTCTCCTCTAAAGGTGGTGCATTACCTGAGATTGTGAAACCCATTAAATATGGTGTAGGTGCCGCATTTGGATCTGGAGAACAATGGCAATCCTGGATTCACATAAAGGACCTAGCTAAACTATTTGTATTCATTCATGAAAATAAATTAGAAGGGATTTATAATGGCGTTGCTCCAAATCCCGAAACCAACCAGGAACTTACAGCTTTGGCGGCAAAAGTGATTAAAAAACCATTATTACTCCCAAATATACCCAAGTTTGCAATGCGTATGCTATTGGGCGAAATGCATATTTTATTATATGAAAGCCAAAGGGTAAGTGCCAATAAAATAGAAAACGAAGGATTTAAATTTGAGTTCTATAAGCTTCAAAAAGCCTTAGAAGATTTATTATGAAAAAAGGAATTATCTTTAAATTAGCTTAGATAATTCCCTTTTTTAATGAAATGATTTAATTTTTTTTGTAACGTTTAGTGCCGTCCTATGGGTTAGGCTTTTTTTGCCTTTAGCATAATTTTTAACTCCACATTGTCTTTAATTAAATAGTCGCCAAGTTTTGCAGGATCAGCAAATTTACCAGAGTTGTATTTAATGTTCCATTCTGTTCTGTCAATTGTAAAAGTATTACTAGAGATAGTAAGTTCTTCACCATTTACAGAAACATTAGCAGGGAAAGTGATGTTCTTTTTAACCCCTTTAATAGTTAAGTTGCCACTAACGTTATTGCCTTCTACTTTAGTAATCTCAAAAGCGGCATTAGGGTGGTTTTCAACATCAAAAAAATCGGCACTCATTAAGTGTCCCACCAGTTTAGCATTTCCTTCATCTGTAGCTGGGATATCTGTACATTTTAAAGAGCCAATGTTAAATATAAAATTTCCGCCAACTAAAGCATTGGCTTTGCTTTTAATAATCCCTTTTTCTAAATGAATAGTACCTTCATGGCCACCAACAAGTTTGTTCGCTTTCCAATGAATCATAGATTCTGCAGCGATCGCTTTATATTTGGTTTCAGCAACGACTTTAGAAACCGTTTCAGCAGCTCCAGTTGCGGCCTCTTTAGCTTCTTTTTTACAACCAACAAGAGTAAGCGCTATTGTAACTATTGTAAGGCTGTTTAATATTAGTTTTTTCATAATTGTTTTATAGTGTTAATGATTTAAGTGTAAATTTAAGATTTTTAAGAGCGAAAAGGCATAAAAAACAGTTTAAATTTTTTCAATGACATTTTGACATTTTTAAGATAATGGCAGTACTTTTGACAGTCTTCTCTAGTATTTAAACCATAATGCACAATGAGTAAAAAAAATAAAAAAGAAAAAAGTGTTGAAGCGCCTGCAGAAATTGCTCAAGAAACAGTAGAAACAATTGAAGAGCCTAATGTTGAAGAACTGAGTGTAGAGGAACAACTGCAAGAACAATTGGGCCAAGAAAAAGATAAGTTTTTGCGTCTTTTTGCAGAGTTTGAAAATTATAAAAAAAGAACTTCTAAAGAACGTATTGAATTGTTTAAAACGGCAAGTCAAGATGTAATTATAGCCTTACTGCCTATTCTAGACGATTTTGAACGTGCCTTATTGCATATCGAAGATGACAAAGAAGCAGAGGAGTTGCGCAAAGGGGTGTTGTTAATTTACAATAAATTACTACAAGTGCTGCAGCAAAAGGGTTTATCAAAAATCGAAATTAGTAAAGGGGATGCCTTTGATGCAGATCACCACGAAGCGGTAACGCAAATCCCTGCTCCAACTGATGATATGAAAGGAAAAATTATTGACGTTGTAGAAAAAGGATATAAATTGGGAGATAAAATTATTCGTTTTCCAAAAGTGGTTATCGGACAATAATTTACTAGTATGGCAAAAAAAGACTATTATGAGGTACTTGGGATTGGAAAAAATGCCTCTACAGCCGAGATAAAAAAGGCTTACCGAAAGAAAGCAATTCAATATCACCCAGATAAAAACCCAGACGATAAAGAAGCAGAAGCTAAATTTAAAGAAGCGGCGGAAGCTTATGAGGTTTTAAGCGATGACAATAAAAAGTCACGTTACGATCAATTTGGTCATCAAGCTTTCGAAGGTAGTGGTGGCTTTGGCGGTGGCGGTATGAATATGGATGACATATTTAGTCAATTTGGAGATGTTTTTGGTGGCGCTTTTGGTGGTGGCGGTTTCTCAGGTTTTAGCGGTGGCGGCGGACAGCGGCGCGTTAAAGGGAGTAATCTTCGTATTCGAGTGAAACTCACATTAGAAGAAATTGCTAATGGGGTTGAGAAAAAAATTAAAGTGAAGCGTAAAGTTCAAGCCGAAGGTACTACCTATAGAACCTGTTCTACTTGCAATGGTTCAGGACAAGTCACAAGAATAACAAATACTATTTTGGGCAGAATGCAAACAGCATCTCCATGTAATACCTGTGGTGGCGTTGGGCAAATGATAGATAAGAAAGCGGCTAATGCAGACAGTCAAGGCCTTAAAATTCAAGAAGAAACCATTCCAGTAAAGATTCCTGCAGGAGTAGTAGATGGTATGCAGTTAAAAGTTTCTGGTAAAGGAAATGAGGCTCCTGGCAATGGAATATCTGGAGATTTATTAGTTGCTATTGAAGAAGAAACTCATGCAACACTGCAGCGAGAAGGAGATAACTTACATTATGATTTATATGTTAGTTTGCCAGATGCCGTCTTAGGGACGTCCAAAGAGATCGATACGGTAACTGGAAAAGTACGTATAAAAATAGAAGCAGGAGTGCAATCGGGTAAAATATTACGATTAAGAGGAAAAGGAATCCCTTCCATAAATGGATATGGAAAAGGGGATCTATTAGTTCATGTTAATGTTTGGACACCCAAAACTTTAAATAAAGAACAGAAAACCTTTTTTGAAAATATGAGAGATAATGAGCATTTTATGCCAAAACCAGAAAATTCTGACAAATCTTTTTTCGAAAAAGTAAAAGACATGTTTTCTTAATTTTTTATGCTAAATACTGATATTAAGAAGTTTACCAATAAAATAAGTCCTAACAGTCTTTTTTTAGTTTATTTTGTTTAACTTATTTTTAACTTATAATGCGATATTAAAAATAAAATACTATATTTGAAATATCACCATTTATTTGGTGATAATTTTTCTTTTTCATAGCAATTTTTTCCCATCCTTTATTCCATTAGAGGGTGGGTTTTGTGATTTAATATAACAAATTCTCCTTTTCAAAAGGAAAGCTTTTAAATTCAAATTAAAATTTTATGCCGCTGTAACATTTTCTATCTTTACACTACAAATACATAGATTTTACTAAAAAATAGTAGTTATACCTATTAGGTGTTAGAATGACTCAAATAAAAATAAAGGTTTTTTGTTTAGATGAAAAAGAAAATATAAATGCACAATAGTTATGGTTTTATTTTATTTAAAAGTATTAACGAAAAAGCACCTATCTTCTTGGGAGATTTTACATCATAAGCCCTCCTATAACCCTACTAAACAGAACAATGTAAAAGTTAAACAAAACTATGAGTAACCTGCTAGAAGTGCATTCGGTTTCTAAAAAATTTGGTGAATTTACAGCATTAAATAACGTATCAATAACAGTACCCAAAGGAAGTATTTTTGGTCTTTTAGGTCCCAATGGAGCAGGGAAAACGACATTAATACGTGTTATTAATCAAATAACAATGCCAGATCAAGGACACGTTTTATTAGATACCGAGCCACTACAATCACATCATATTAGAGATATTGGTTATTTACCGGAGGAACGGGGGCTATACAAATCTATGAAAGTAGGAGAGCAGGCCTTGTATTTGGCCCAACTAAAAGGAATGCAAAAAGGAGTCGCAAAAAAACGACTTAAAATGTGGTTTGAAAGGCTGGAGATAGGCGATTGGTGGAATAAAAAAATCCAGGAACTCTCTAAAGGCATGGCTCAAAAAATTCAGTTTGTGGTTACGGTATTGCATGAACCTAAATTATTAATTTTTGACGAACCCTTCTCTGGATTCGATCCTATTAATGCCAATCTTATAAAAGATGAAATCCTTAGACTTAGGGATGAAGGGGCTACAGTTATATTTTCAACGCACCGAATGGAATCGGTTGAAGAATTATGCGATCACATCGCCTTAATTCATAAATCTAATAAAGTATTAGATGGTAATTTAATGGATATTAAACGTCAATATAAAACGAATACCTACGAAATAGGTATCGATAGTCTTAACAATATAAATTTAGAGAAAGAATTAACCAGTAAATTTCAAGTCTCTCCTGCCGAGTTTAAAACACTGGGTAATGAGTTAAAAATAAATATAAAATTGTCTAAAAAAGAAACGGCAAATGATTTATTAAGTTATTTAACAACAAAGGGTCAAGTGTCTCACTTTGTTGAACTCATACCAACAGCGAACGATATTTTTATTCAAACTGTAAAAAATAATTAAGATGAACCATTTACAACTTATCATACAGAGAGAATATTTAACTAAAGTTAAGAATAAAACGTTTTTAATAATGACTATTCTTAGCCCCGTAATAATGATTGTATTGTTTAGTGTGGTGGCTTATTTATCGCAATTAAATAATAACAAACAACGCACAATATCTATATTGGATGAATCTGGACTAGTCGCTTCCATTTTTAAAGATGCAGAAAATACGAAATATGAAGTGTTACAAAATATTACTTTAGAAAATGCAAAAACGATAGTTAAAGAAAAAGAAAATTATGGTTTGTTGTACATAAAAAAAATTGAAGACATTTCTAATAGTTCTAATCACATTCAATTTTATTCTAAGAAATCGCCCTCCTTAACTTTAATATCGTCCTTAGAATCAAAAATTGAAAAGCAGCTTTATAATATGAAGTTGGTAGAAGAGGGTGTTGATTTAGATAAAATAGAAGCGGCAAAAATTAATATCGATATTGCTCAAGAGAATTTTACAGGAGAAAAAACCTCTAAATTGGATAGTTTTATGAAACTTGGTTTTGGAGGTGTTGCAGGATATTTACTCTTTATGTTTATTATTATTTATGGGAATATGATTATGCGTTCGGTGATTGAAGAAAAAACGAGTCGAATTATAGAGGTCATTATCTCTTCAGTAAAACCAATACAGTTAATGTTAGGTAAAATTATAGGGACTTCTTTAGCAGGAATTACCCAGTTTGCGATTTGGATTATATTAGGAAGTGTACTACTAACTATAGTTTCTATGGTTTTTGGAATTGATATGGCTTCAGCCCAAACCCCACAACAAGAACTGGTAAAACAAGCGATGGAAAACCCGGGTATAAATGGAGAAATACAGCAAGCAATGGCGTCGTTTTACAATCTTCCTCTGGCGAATTTAATAATTGCTTTTATTCTATTTTTTATTGGAGGCTATTTATTATACAGTTCATTGTATGCTGCCATTGGTGCTGCTGTAGATAATGAAACTGATACACAGCAGTTTATGCTACCCATAATAATGCCTTTAATTTTAGCGGTTTATGTGGGGATGTTTACTGTAATCGAAGATCCTCATGGTACCGTTTCTACACTATTTTCCTTCATCCCTTTTACGTCCCCAGTTGTGATGCTTATGCGTATTCCTTTTGGTGTCCCCCTGTGGCAGCAAATCGTTTCTTTATTGCTCTTAGTTGGAACATTTATGTTTACGGTATGGTTTGCGGCAAAAATTTACAGAGTGGGTATTTTAATGTATGGTAAAAAACCCACTTACAAAGAGTTAATTAAATGGATTAGGTATTAATTTAATATGGAAAAATTAAAAGAGACCTTATTTCATAGATTTTCTCTAACAAAAGACATCACATTTACTCTTTTCGATATTATTGAAGCGGTAATCATCATTATTGCCGCTTATTTTATTCTCAAAATTCTGTATAAAGGCATTTCTAAACGTTTGCCAAAACAAGATAAAGATAAGTTTACTTCTGTTTATTCCTATTTTAAATGGTTAATATATGTGGTGGTGGTATTAGGGTTGTTAAACTCTGTAGGGGTGAATCTTAATGCCTTATTTGCAGCTTCGGCAGCCCTGTTAATAGGTATAGGATTGGCTTTGCAAACGTTTTTTCAAGACATTATTTCTGGCGTATTTATATTATTAGATCAATCCGTTCATGTGGGCGATTTAATTGAAATAGATGGAAAAGTAGGGCGAGTTGATGAAATTAAATTAAGAACAACAAGAGCGGTTACTATAGATAATAAAGTGCTTGTGATTCCAAATCATTTATATTTAAGCAACAGTTTGTATAATTGGACTCAAAATGGAACAACTACTAGAGAAAATGTAACCGTTGGTGTCGCCTACGGAAGTGATGTGCAATTGGTAAAAAAAATTCTCTTAGAGATTGCGAATAGTCATGAATCTGTTATGAAACACCCTGCTCCTATAGTTCTTTTTACTAACTTTGGAGATAGTGCTTTAGAATTTAAGTTAATATTTACCTTAAACGATAGCTTTATTAGCTCTATTCCTAAAAGTGATTTGCGTTTTGAGATAGATAGGTTGTTTAGAGAACATAATATAAGCATACCATTCCCGCAACGTGATATTAACATTATTCAAAAACCTAATTAAAAACGAATAAGAAATGCCAAAAATATTAGTCATAGAAGACGAAGCAGCGATAAGACGTGTATTAATAAAAATACTCTCTGAAGAAAATGATAAATATGAAGTCGATGAAGCTGAAGATGGCTTAATTGGCATTGAAAAGATAAAAAAAGAGGATTTCGACTTAATCCTTTGTGATATTAAAATGCCAAAAATGGATGGTGTAGAAGTGTTGGAAGCTGTGAGAAAAGTAAAACCTGAAATCCCAATTGTAATGATTTCTGGACATGGTGATATAGATACCGCTGTAAATACCATGCGATTAGGTGCTTTCGATTATATTTCTAAACCTCCAGATTTAAACCGCTTGTTAAATACAGTACGCAATGCTTTAGATCGAAAAGAGCTGGTATTAGAAAATAAAATACTTAAGAAAAAAGTAAGTAAAAAATATGAAATGATTGGTGAGAGCGAGGCGATTACTCAAATAAAAGAGATGATCGATAAAGTGGCACCTACAGATGCACGTGTGCTTATTACTGGTCCTAATGGCACGGGTAAAGAACTTGTTTCGCATTGGTTACATGAAAAAAGCGAACGCTCTAAAGGACCAATGATTGAAGTAAATTGTGCAGCAATTCCAAGTGAGCTTATAGAAAGCGAATTATTTGGTCATGTAAAAGGCGCTTTTACTAGTGCCGCCAAAGACAGAGCCGGAAAGTTTGAAGCCGCTAACGGCGGTACTATTTTTTTAGATGAAATTGGCGATATGAGCCTACCTGCTCAGGCAAAAGTGCTTCGAGCTTTGCAAGAAAGCAGAATACAAAGAGTAGGCAGTGATAAAGATATAAAAGTTGATGTTAGAGTTATTGCCGCCACCAATAAAGATCTAAAAAAAGAGATTAGCGAAGGTAAGTTTAGGGAAGATTTATATCACAGATTGGCAGTGATATTGGTAAAAGTACCTGCATTAAATGAGCGTCGAGAAGACATCCCTTTGTTAATAAATCATTTTTCTAAAAAAATCACAAATGAGCAAGGCATTGCTACAAAAGGATTTTCGACTAAAGCCGTAAAGTTATTACAAGAATATGATTGGACTGGTAATATACGCGAATTAAGAAATGTGATTGAGCGTTTAATTATTCTTGGTGGAAATGAGGTAAGTGAAAACGACGTCAAACTTTTTGCAAGTAAGTAAATAATAGCGTGTATTAACTGCATTGTAAAGCCTTTTATTCAATGCTGAAATAATATTCTTTATCAGATTCATTTAAGTCTCTCCATGAAGGATTTCCGCAACTATTAAATCCTATTGAATTGGGATGATTTTCGATTGGATAATCATTAACGATGAATTCATTCCTAGTTGTATTTTGGAGTATTCCATTTCGCCAACTAATGACGAAATCTCCAATTACATTTGGTTTTAGACCAATTTGGTAACTATAATTAGAGCCATTGTTTTCCAATTCTGGTAAAGCGAAAAGCGTAGCATTTTCACATGAAGAACTAAATGAAAACGCTCCTTCTTTAGTTATTAATTCAAAGGCGTCAATAGCATCTTTACAGTTTGAAACCGCAGTAGGTTCTATAAATTTATAGATTGAAAAATCGTCTACCTCAGGGCTGTCAATAAAAATAGAATCGTTTGCAGACTCATCAAATGCATTACTAGAAATTTTTCCACTAATCCATATCGTATCATTAATTGAAAAACTAGATTCTGGGCTTACTCTTGCTTTGTATACATTATAGATTAATGTATTTTCTTCAAATTTATCATCATCATCGCAGGTAGTTGCCATTAGAAGCGGAGCAATTATTATAAGTTTTAATAAATTCTTAAACATAGTTCTCTTTTTTAAAAAGACGTGAAATGCATTAAAAGGTTGCGTTAATATTTTCTTAAGCTTTGCACCTTATGCGTTATTATCTACTTTTAACATATTTTATTTGTTTTCTATTCGCCAAGGCGGATTTAGTCTGTTTTTTCCGCCATAAAATAATATGAGTTGATTGCCGTCAACATCTTTTAATCTGGCCTCTCTCCATAGCCATTTTTGGTCAATGGGCTCTTGATCAAATTCAATCCCTTGCGCCTTTATTTTTCTCACTTCTGCATCAAGGTTTTTGCACTCAAAGTAAACAGATATTCCGTCTCCTTTGGGGAGTTTTTCGGTTTGGTGAATCGAAAAGGTTGAATTTCCATCTGGGCATTCAAACCTTGCATAATGTGGCAATGCTTCTACAATTAATTTAAGGCCTAATTTTTTATAAAAAGGGATGGA
>CALDCO010000067.1 GCA_937937185.1 uncultured Flavobacteriaceae bacterium | reverse complement strand
AAAAATAAGATTTAGACAAAGTTTATATATCGATATGTACACATTTTCAAATAGACTAAAAATAGCATCAATTGTCCTCATTGTATTAGGTGCAATATTTGTTATGACTGGTTTCTCTCAATCTCACAAATCGTTTAGTGAGGTTGAAACCCTACTAGCTCATGAAGCTTCAGGACATCACGGTGGTGGTCATGCTGCACAAGACAAAGCGCACGATGCGCATTCTAATAATGCACACGGAACAAAAAAAGCGCACGGTGAAGGAGCACACGACGCCCATAAAGAACATGTAAAACACGTACAGCATCAAATAGCGAACAGACCATGGTCTGCGATCTATGTTGCAGCATTTTTCTTTTTTATGATTGCTCTTGGTGTACTAGCCTTTTATGCCATACAATTTGCTGCTCAGGCAGGATGGTCTCCAGTACTTTTTAGAGTCATGGAAGGCATTACCTCCTATGTTTTACCAGGTGGAATAATCGTGTTAGTAATCGCAGCGCTATCCCATTATGTTGGTCATGATAGTATATTTGTTTGGATGAATCCAGAAATGGTAAACCCTAAGAGCGACCATTTTGACGCCTTAGTGGCAGGGAAGCAGGGCTGGTTAAATGTTCCAGGCTTTTTATTTAGAGGCATTATATTTTTAGGCGGATGGAGTTTATACAGACACTTTGCTAGAAAATTTTCTTTAGCGCAAGACGAGGCGAATGACGATAAAAACTTTAAGAAATCATTTCGCATATCGGCAGCATTTCTAGTATTTTATATTTATACTGAATCTATGATGTCTTGGGATTGGATTATGAGTGTAGACCCTCACTGGTTTAGTACCTTATTCGGTTGGTATGTGTTTGCAAGTATGTTTGTAAGTGGTATTACCACTATCGCCTTAATTACGATCTATTTAAAATCTAAAGGGCTATTACCTAAAGTGAATGATAGTCACATACACGATTTAGCGAAATTTATGTTTGGGATAAGTATATTCTGGACCTACTTATGGTTCTCTCAGTTTATGTTAATCTGGTATTCTAATATCCCTGAAGAAGTGACTTATTTTGTAACGCGAATAGAAGATTACAAATTACCATTTTTTGGCATGTTAGCAATGAATTTCATTTTTCCAATATTACTGTTAATGAATAGCGATTATAAGCGTATCCCTTGGTTTGTAATTATGGCAGGCTTAGTAATTTTGGCAGGGCATTATATCGATATATTTAATATGATTATGCCCGCTACGGTAGGCGATAGATGGTTTATTGGTACGCCCGAAATAGGAGCAATATTATTATTTGGAGGCTTGTTTATGTTTGTGGTTTTTACCGCATTATCTAAACATCCTCTACTAGCAAAACGTAATCCTTTCATTAAAGAAAGTGAACATTTTCATTATTAATAAGAAATATAAATAAAGAGAACGACAAACAATGACGGCTTTATTATCAATTTTAGTTTTAGTATTTATTCTAGTTGCCATATGGCAAATGGTTAAAATATTTGATTTAACGCAAAGCGGAAAGTTAGCAGGAAACAACCAAGTTGCCAACGATACAGACAATAAAATTAATGGTTACTTAATGTTAGGCTTTTTAATTTTCATTTATGTAATTACTATTATTTGTTTTGTACAATATGGTGACTTACCATTAATGTCTAACTCTGCTGCTGAACACGGTCCTGGATTAGATAATTTAATGATTATCTCTATGATTGTTATTTTCTTTGTGCAAACCGTAACACAGTACTTATTGCACTACTTTGCTTATAAATACAGAGGCGAGAAAGGAAAAAAAGCAGTCTTTTTTGCCGATAATAATAAACTAGAAGCCATTTGGACAATCATCCCAGTAATTGTTTTAGCAGGCTTAATTATTCAAGGTCTATTTACATGGAACAATATCATGAATGTAAGTCTAGAAAACGACCCTTTAGTTATCGAATTGTACGCGCAACAATTTAGCTGGAAAGCAAGATATGGTGGTGCAGATAATACCTTAGGTAAAGCCAATGTGCGATTAATAGATATCGATCGCGCAAACGTATTAGGTTTAGATGAAGCCGATCCTTATGCTAAAGACGATATTATTACTACAGAACTGCATTTGCCAGTTGGGCGACCTGTTTTATTTAAAATGCGGTCTCAAGATGTTTTACACTCTGCTTACATGCCTCACTTTAGAGCACAAATGAATTGTGTTCCTGGTATGATTACTCAGTTTGGTTTTACACCTACAGTAACTACTGAAGAAATGCGTGAAACACCAGAGATGATTGATAAAGTACAGAATATTAATAAAATAAGAGTTAAAAAAAGTAAGGCTTTAGTAGCCAAAGGAGAGGATGCACTAGAAAGGTATGAGTTTGATTATTTATTGCTATGTAATAAAATTTGTGGTAAGTCGCATTATAATATGCAAATGAAAATAGTAGTTGAAACCCAAAAAGAGTATGATGCTTGGATTAAAGAGCAAAAACTATTTAAAAATTCTCTTACTAATAATTAAGAAATAAAAAGGATATTAGATTATGTCAGCACATGTAGATACACACGACGCACACGACGATCATGGTCACCATCATAAAGAAACATTTGTAACTAAATATATTTTTAGTCAAGATCACAAAATGATTGCCAAGCAGTACCTTATAACAGGGACTATAATGGGAGTTATAGGAGTAATCATGTCACTTATGATGCGTATGCAAATCGCATGGCCAGAAGAGCCAAATGTTATATTTAAAGCATTACTAGGGAAATGGGCTCCAGATGGGGTTATGGATGCAGATATTTATCTGGCATTAGTAACTATTCATGGAACTATTATGGTATTCTTTGTATTAACAGCAGGGCTAAGTGGTACCTTTAGTAATTTGTTAATACCCTTACAGATTGGTGCAAGAGACATGGCTTCAGGCTTTTTAAATATGATCTCTTATTGGTTGTTTTTTCTATCTAGTGTATTAATGGTCTGTTCTTTCTTTGTTGAAGCAGGCCCTGCAGCTGCTGGATGGACCGTTTATCCGCCTTTAAGTGCATTACCAATGGCACAAGGGGGGTCTGGAGCGGGAATGACGTTATGGTTAGTCTCTATGGCAGTATTTATTGCCTCCTCATTATTAGGGTCGTTAAATTATGTGGTAACCGTAATTAATTTACGTACAAAAGGCATGTCTATGACCAGACTTCCTTTAACCATATGGGCATTTTTTGTAACCGCTATTATTGGTATTATCTCCTTCCCCGTGTTATTATCGGCAGCCTTATTGTTAATTATGGATAGAAGTTTTGGAACTTCATTTTTCTTATCCGATATATTCATTCAAGGAGAAGTCTTACATTATCAAGGAGGATCACCAGTGTTATTTGAACATTTATTTTGGTTCTTAGGTCACCCAGAAGTGTATATTGTATTATTACCTGCACTAGGAATTACCTCTGAAATTATTGCTACCAATTCGCGTAAGCCTATTTTTGGCTACCGTGCCATGGTTGCTTCTATTTTAGCAATAGCGTTTTTATCTACAATAGTTTGGGGACACCACATGTTTATTTCCGGAATGAACCCATTTTTAGGCTCTGTATTTACATTTACAACCCTTTTAATTGCCATACCATCGGCAGTGAAAGCCTTTAATTACATCACAACATTATGGAAAGGGAATCTTCAAATGAATCCCGCCATGCTGTTCTCTATAGGTTTGGTATCTACATTTATTACTGGTGGATTAACTGGAATTATCTTAGGGGATAGTGCGTTAGATATTAATGTACATGACACTTATTTTGTAGTGGCACATTTCCATTTAGTAATGGGTATTTCTGCATTGTATGGGATGTTTGCTGGAATTTATCATTGGTTTCCTAAAATGTTTGGCCGCATGTTAAATAAAAATTTAGGATACATTCACTTTTGGGTAACCGCAGTATGTGCTTATGGCGTATTTTTCCCAATGCACTTTATAGGAATGGCTGGTTTGCCAAGACGCTATTACACGAATAGTAACTTCCCATTATTTGATGACTTGGCAAATGCGAACGTCGTCATTTCTGTATTTGCTTTAGTAGGAGGGGCGTTCCAAATCGTATTCTTATACAACCTTTTTAGTAGCATATTCTATGGTAAAAAAACAACACAAAATCCATGGCGTTCAAATACTATGGAATGGACTGCACCAGTAGAGCATATGCATGGAAATTGGCCAGGAGAAATTCCTCATGTTCACCGTTGGGCATACGATTACAGTAAACCTGGGCACGATGAAGATTTTGTGTCTCAAATTACACCTCTTAAGGAGGGAGAAGAAGAATTACAGCATTGATGTAATACGGCCTTATATTTAGAAATTTTAGGTTTTAAAAAAAAAGGATTAAACAAGAACACTAATAAATTTATATAGAACTCAACATGAGTGTATAATAATAAAGCCTTTCTATCTCGTTTTAGAAAGGTTTTTTTATTCTCGAATTTAAGTTAGAAAGCCATGATATATGCAGACGATTTGGTAAAAAACAGCTCTTTTTAAACCTTAATTTATTTAAAGCTAATTGTAAAATTTATAGTAGGGTTACTACCACCAAATTAATTGTTATCGTCTTCAACTTTTAAGATACTTGGAAATAGCATTGGCGCTAGAGATTTAACAGGTTTATAAAGCAAGGAATCCTGTAGTTTTTCATCATTAATAAAAGTAATCGTGTTATTCATTTTACTAAAAACAACGAGAATAATACTTAAAATTAACCCGATTTTTAGTGCGCCAAACACGCCTCCCAAGAGTTTATTTAAAATTCCTAGCGCAGCAAAATTGGCTAATTTAGTAAATGCTTTTCCTGCTAGTGAAATAGCAACAATAATGATAATAAAAGTAATGGCAAAAGCAGTGATGTTAATCGTATTCTCTGCCCAGTTGGTTTTACTCTCTAAAAACGATGCCGCAAAATTGCTAAAATGTATCGCACCATAAATCCCAGCAACTAAAGAAACAATAGAAGCTACTTCAACAAAAAGACCTCTCATAAATCCGCGAACTAAACCAAAAAGAATAAGCGCTCCAAGAACAATATCTATAACATTCATTTACTAGTGAGTTTTAGACAAATATAAATTAACTTTGCAACAGAAACGAAATAATTCAAAAATTCATATCGTATTTAGAAAAATAAATGGCAAGAGACGAAGAATTAAAAAAGAGGTGGCAACTCGTTGTAGAAAAGTTGTCTAATCAATTTGCACATGGAGACCAGTTAGATCTAGATGCTATAATTTATCTCATTGGCATCCAAGAATTAGGGCAATTGGATAGGAAATATAAAAAAAATCAAAAGTTAGACCTCATGCATATTGCCATATGTAAATTATTAACACCCTATGGGTATTACGAATTTGATTTTGTTGATGAAGATGGATGGCCTCATTATAAAGCTAAAGAAGCCTTACCGCATTTAAAAGCAGGGGAACAAAGTGTGTTAATGAAAGAGGCAATCGTAAATTATTTTATTGAGACAGAATATATAAATTAGCGTGAGTTCGACCTAAGGATTTAGAATGAAAAAGCCGTCAAATTGAGTGATTTTTCAAAGTGAAGTGAAGAAAAATGGTATCGAAATTAGGCTTTTGATTGAAAATTTATTGGTCTTCGATACCATTTTCTATCGAAAATCACTATTACTGACGTAAATTTTCTTGTGTTGAACTCATGTTAAATTAGTTAGAAAAATGATTGGCTTACCATTTCAATAAATTTTTAAGGTTTGAATTTAAAACAGTCTTTTTACAGTAACGGAAAATTATTACTCACTGGAGAATACATTGTTTTAGATGGTGCTAAGGCCCTAGCTGTTCCTACAAAATATGGACAATCTTTAACCATTGAAATTATTAATGAACCTGTACTTAAATGGAAAAGTATAGACGAAAAAGGCAAACCATGGTTTGAAAATTCTTTTTTACCTGAACACATTTCAAAAGCGGCCTTTAATCTTACTAGTTTTAATAAAATTTCTCAGCGTTTGTTACAAATTCTTAATGCAGCAACTGTTTTTAATCCTAATTTTTTGGCGAGCGCATTTACAGACCACAAAGGTCTTTTAGTAACTACAAAATTAGATTTTTCCAAAAATTGGGGATTGGGCTCTTCTTCTACCTTATTAAATAACATCGCCCAGTGGGCAAATATTGATGCCTTTAAACTCTCTAAAGCTACTTTTGGCGGCAGTGGTTACGATATTGCATGCGCGCAACATAATAGCCCTATAATTTATACTTTGAATAAAAAAGACCAGACGATTAATACCATTAACTTCGATCCAGTATTTAAATCGCAGCTCTTCTTCGTGCACTTAAATAAAAAACAAGATAGTAGAGTGTCTATTAAAACCTATTACGATAACAAAAGTGATATTAACACGTATGTAACTGAAATAAATCGCATTACAAACGATATCATGACGACAACTACGCTTCATGATTTTAACAACTTAATATACAAACACGAATGGCTAATTGGGAAATTAACCAATCAAATTCCTGTAAAAGAACGCTTATTTAACGACTATAAACATGCGATTAAAAGCCTTGGCGGGTGGGGCGGTGATTTTATTTTAGCAACAGGTAACCAAGCGTATGTTAACTCCTATTTTAAACATAAAGGGTTTAAAACGATTTTAGCTTACGATAATATGGTTTTATCATAAAAAAAGTCTCGATTTACGAGACTTTTTTATAATGATGTGCTAGTCATTTTTTGTTATTACTGTACTGTATTTGCTCTGTTGTCTTCAATTTGAGCAGCTTCTTTTAGTGCATCAAATAAGCGTGTGTTTACTGCATTTAGCTTGGTTTGGCTTACTTGATTTGCAGACGATTGGTAGTTATCTAATTCTACAGCAGGTGTTTTACCAGTCACTTCAACCATAAACACGCCTTTCTCTCCAGTAATTAAACCTGAAGTTTGTCCCACTTCTAGTCCAAAAGCAGTGCCTATTACTAGGGGTTCTAATCCTACACCTGCTACGGTTGGGTTTTTCATATTAATTGCAGAAGCAGTACGAACGGTTTGTCCTTTCGCACTAGCAAAGTCATTTAAGGTACTTGCTGTGACGCCTTCTCGTATTAATTGGGCTTTTTTCTGTTTTCTTATTTCTGGTAATGCAGTTACAGAAGCATCTTCAGTGTTCATAAGTCCCGCTTCGTTAATAGCTGTAATTTGTACAATAGCATAACCGCCAGGGACATTAAAACGTTTTACATCTCCTACCTTACTTCTTTCTTCAAAAGCCCAACGCACAATTGGTCTTTGTTCTCCTAATCCTGGAATGTTTTCTCCTAATATCTTAATGTTATTAACTGGTCTTAAGGCATAATTTCCTTCTTTAGCAACAGTAGAGAAATCTTTACTCTCGGTCGAAATTTGAAAATTCGAAGCGTCTCTAAATACTTTATCTATTGTAGCATCACTAGCTTCTACTTTACGAGAAATGGTTGCCAGTTTCATTACTTTTTGCGAATTTTTTTGACCTTCAATTTCAATAATATGAAAACCAAATGGGGTTTTAACAACGCCTAAATCTCCTTTCTTACCTTCAAAAGTAAAATCTCTAAAAGCAGGAGTCATCCTATTGTAAGGATACCAATCATAGCGCCCTTCTTTTTCTACACTTCCTTGATCTGAAGAATAGCTTTTTACAAATTCAGAGAATTTAGATTTATTTCTTTTTAGAATATTAAGAAGACTATCCGCAGTTTTTTTAGCTTCCGTTTCGGTTTGAGTAACTTCTGGCTTAGCACTTGATGCCCCTACATGAGGAATCAAAATATGTCTCGATTTAACCGAATCTGGCAACTTACTTAACGCCACAAGCTTTGTTATCTTATAACTATCTCCATCTTTATATGGCCCATACACGCCGCCTAGGCCTAGCTTCAAAATACTATCTTTAGCTACAGAATTATAAGTGGAAGCATAAACATAATTATCTGCATATTTAATATCAGAATTATTATTAACGTAGGCTTCAACTTTATCGACATTTAAATTTGCAAAACCTACAATGGTATCTGTTTTGCCATTGTTGTACTCGGTGTAGCCTTTAATAAGCTTTGATAAATCTGCTTTTAATGCATTTTCATCATCGAGAGAAGGCTTTTCATCAAATTTTACATAGGTTAAACTACGTGAAGCTTCTACTTCATATTCTTTTTTGTTTTTATTAATATAATTCTGAATTTCAGATTTCGATACCTCGATAGTGCTATCTACGATACTTGTAAAAGGCACTTGTACAAATTTAATATTTACTTTATCGCCTTCTAATTGGTGCTCTAATTTACCTTCGGCAACGGTTGCTGTTGTTCCTGCTTTTACTAAATTAAAATAATCTTGCTGTAACGCATTACTTGCCACACTTGCTTCATAATCGATCCATTGCTGGTAGGCTTCTGGAGACGTTTCTTTTAAACTTAAGATGTACTCATTTAGTTTGGCTTGATCGAATAATCCTGCTTCGTTTTGAAACTGTGGGCTACTTGCTAAATTCGTTTTTAACAAATCACGCATTTGTTCGGGCTCTACAGATAGGCCTAAAACGTTAAACTGTTCTTCCATTACCGTCTGCCTTACTTGCTCTTCGTAAACCGCATTCATTACTTGAGTGGACGATTGCCCTCTGCTTTGTCTTTGTCTGGCTTCAACTTTGGCCATAAAGGATTGTCTGGAAATGTCTTTCCCGTTTATTGTTGCCACTGTATTTTGAGATTTACTAAATAAAGCGTCACTGTTATCAAAAAGACTAGAAAGTATAAACGCAAATAA
>CALDCO010000066.1 GCA_937937185.1 uncultured Flavobacteriaceae bacterium | reverse complement strand
AACCGGTAGGCTATGTCGATAACGATTCAGATTTGTGCCCTATAGACGAGTTAAATACTTGTACCATAATTCACAGTACAGAGGCTAGAATAGAAGCAGAAGAATACACCTTACAAAAAGGCATTCAACGTGAAGTAACAGCAGATGTTGGTGGAGGAATGAATATTGGTTTTGTTGAGAATTTAGACTATAGTGTTTACAGAACTGAAGTGCCAGTTGCAGGTAATTATTCGGTTAATGTTAGAGTGTCATCTAACACTAATGGCGGCGTGATCAAACTTTCAAGCGACCAACAGGGGGTAACTCCTGTAGATATTAGAGTAAATAATACAGGAGGTTGGCAAACATGGGAAACTGTTACTACGGTAATAAATTTAACAGAAGGCACTCATTTATTACGTTTAACTTACGAAGGAGGCAGTGGTTTTTTGTTTAATGTGAATTGGATGGAGTTTGAAAACACACTTAGCGTGAAGACGCACAATCAAAATAACACATTCGTAGCCTATCCAAATCCTGTGAAAGATCAATTGCATATTAGTGGAAACATAAAAGCTAATAATTTTGGGGTTTATGATATTACTGGACGATTGGTAAGCACACATAATGCGATAAAAAATGAAATGACAATAAGTATGACTGCTTTATCCAAAGGGGTGTATTTTGTTAAAGCACTTAAATCTGGATATACCTTAAAAGTTGTAAAAAAATAGTAATAGTCACACAGATTCTTTAAACCTTTTCCTTTCTTTGAAATACTCAATGGAGAAAAGTTTTTTTAAAAGTAATTGAGGGTGTTATTTAGTCATTTATTATTTGCTAATCGTTCATAGCCCATTGTTACCCAAAATTATGATGAAAATCCGTAACACAATTATTTGAACAGTTAACTAACTGAAAAGCATAGTTTACTAAATCTAAATTTCAAAATAGAACAGACTGAATTAGTTTCGTGCAAACGAATGAAACAATGAGAAAATTACTTTTACTAATCATATTTATTTTACCACTATCGATCTTTAGTCAAGATAGTTATTTAGCAAGTCTTCCCATTAGTGGAGGAGTTTCAGAAATAGGTGTATCCCCTTCCGAGAGGATTTGGATTGCTACGAAAGCGGGCAACACATATTACACTGATAAAATCGGTGAGCTATGGCATATAGGTCCTTTTGGTTCTTTTGACTCTAACAACCTAAGCTTCGGAAAAACCTTTGAAAGAGTAAACTTTTTCGATGAAAATACCTTAATGATTTCAGGATTTATACAAGAAGATGGAAAACAAGACTTTGTTTTTCGTTCAACTGATAAAGGAATAACGTGGGATAAAGTAAAGTTCGGTAAAAGTAGTTGGATTGATGCTGCTTACATTAACAATAATGGAAAAGCTTGGATGAGTGGAAATTCTCAACTTATTTACTATACTGAAAATAAAGGAGAAACTTGGAAAAGCTTTGATAAAGCAGGAAACGAAAACGCATTAAGATTTGCGACAATTCATTTCGCAAAAGATGAAAATACAGGCTTATTTGGTTCTTTTTGGAACGTTCTGTATAAGACAACTGATAATTGCATAACTTGGAAGAGATTACCAACACCTTTAGACCAAAAAAAATATAAAAGGCTTTCCAAAGAACATAGACCTGACATAAGAAAAATTAGAATTTTCGGTGATTACTACATTATTAATCAACAAGGGAACATCTTCTATACAAAAAGTGACCACATGGACTGGATAGAATTACCAAATATATCTGACTTTGAAACTACATCAGATGAATCTATTTATTTAATTGATAAAGATTTAAAAATTGATTTAAGGGATTCAAAATTCGTCTCTATTTGGAAATCCGATAAAGAATTGAGTAGTACGCCAACAGCTATCAGTACTAAAAACAATTGCCTCTTCGCTTTTACTTTCGGTGAAATTTATAAAATCAATAAAAACAATTTTGTTGTTTCTAAACTTATGACAAAAGAAGTGCCAATTAGAGAACCTCATTTAAAATTAAATTATAAGGGAGAAGAAATTGGCTTTGATGAAAATGCTGTTTTAAGGTTTGATAAAAAAAGAATGAAATGGTACCGATTCATGGAATTACCTATCAATGTCTCGAATGCTGTTATTTTTAAAAACCAAATTGTAATTGCTGACAATTATTTAAAAAAAAGATTAGTTGTAAATATTGAAGAACAAAAAACCTCTGAATATGAACTTCCAAATTCACTTTTTAATCTATCTAAAAATAATATTCATAAGTTTTCTATCGAAATAGGTAGTCAAGGTTGTTTTCATAGCGACAAACAGTTTAAAGAGTATCACTTAAAGAATAATTCTTTTAGACTTCACAAAAAAGGTAATCGTTTTTTATCCAAAATGGATAAAGAAATACACCCTAAATTATTAAATAATATAGTTCACGAAATTGATAATTCTAGATTCACTGAACTAACAATAAAAGATTTAGAAATTTCAAAAAATGATTTAGAAAACTTTAAAGTTTTTATAGATAAAGAAGAACAAAAAATAAAGAAAAATGGTTATGACCGTTTTGGCTATGACAATTACTACAAATTCCCAGGCGAAAACACAGATTTTAGTTTTTACAAAAATGTGGCTGACAAATTTTATTCTATTCAAAATAGTGTAATTAACAAAGTATTTAATACAGGGTATGGGAATTGGAGCACTACTACTGTTTGGAGAAAAATGACAATTGAATTTAAAAATGGAGAAATCTTAACTATTGAAAATTCAGACGATAAACCAAATTATTTATACGTACCTTGGATTATAAATTTTAACGGACTAATTATTAAAAGTAACTCGCTGAAATTAGGACAAATGATTAATGAATTAACTAATGGTGATTTATATTTTGAGGTTTCAAAAGAAAAAAATTACGCTATATACAAAGTAGCTGATTTCCTATATAAACAATCACTAAATAAGAAATAACTGTGGGTAACAATTTTTATGTTGCATATGCCACCTTTTGCAGGCAAACGCAACATAAAGAGACGTTAATTGCCAATTGCTTATTGTTAAGGTGATTTCGACATAAGAAAATTTACGTCAATCAAAGATTTTAAATAGAAAATGGTATCGCAGACCAATAAATTTTCAATCAAAAGCCTAATTTCGATACAGTTTTTCTTCGTTTCACTTTGAAAAACCACTCAATTTGACGGCTTTTTCATTCTAAATCATAAGATCGAAATCAGGCAGTTAATCACTAAATACATATTGTCCATTGTAAATTACCTAATACCTATTGCCTATTGCCTAATGCCCATTGCTAATTGCTAATTGTAAATTGTTCATTGCTAATTGCGGAATGACAATTCATCATTAAAAAGTAACAATTGGGAACTTTCCTTTTTTAAAAACGAGACTTCTGTTAGATATTTGTTTCATCATTAAAAACGAACTTTTATGAAACATGTATTTTTAAATCTAGCTGCCTTTTTTGTTATTTCTATGGCACTTTCAGCTCAAACAGCAACCAAAGAAATAATCGTAAACATCTCTAATATTAAAACCATTAAAGGAAAACTAATGATAGGGCTGTATAACTCTGAAGCCACTTTTATGAAAAAACCTTTTATAGGTAAAATAGAAGAAGTGAAAGCGGCAAACTGTACGGTGGTTTTTAAAAACGTGCCAAAAGGAGATTATGCCATTTCTTTATTTCATGATGAAAATGATAACAATAAAATGGATACAAATTTTTTGGGCATCCCTAATGAAGCTTACGGCTGCTCTAATAATGCAAAAGGATTTATGGGGCCACCAAAATGGGAAGATGCCGTATTTAATTTAAACACAAAGCAGATTAATCAAACAATTAACCTTTAAAAACTAAAAAAATGTACAAAATTATAGCAATTATCGTATTATTGGTCACCACACAATTAACAGCGCAAGATCAATATGAAAAAGGAATGCAAAAAGCTTTAACCTTATGGGAAACGAACCAACAAGAGGAAGCCGTTAATTTATTTGAACGTATTGCAAAAGTAGAAACCGAAAACTGGTTGCCCTATTATTATGCTGCAAATGTGCTTATTGTTAAAAGCTTTCAAACTAAAGACGAAGAGGCATTAGAAGCGCAATTAAAAAAAGCTCAAAATTTTATAAATAATGCGACTGCAATATCAAAAAATAATCCCGAAATAATGGTGTTACAAGCTTTACTGCATACTGCTTATGTTGCCTTTGATGGGGCAAAATACGGAATGACATTATCTGGGAAAGTAGCTAGTTTGTACAACGAATCGTATAAGCTATCGCCTAATAACCCAAGAGTAATTTTTAGCAAAGCAGAATGGGACATGGGTTCAGCAAGATATTTTGGGCAAGATATCCAGCCATTTTGCAAGGATTTAGAAAAAGCAGTTAAACTTTTTGCTAACTTTAAACCTGAAAGCCCTTTTCATCCTAATTGGGGAAAAGAAAGAGCAGAAGCCGCTTTAAACGCCTGTAAAAAATAATCACTTTTTAACCAAAAGAAATGCAAAAAGTAGTCAAAGAAATAATTGTAACCTTCATTATTGGAACGCTTGTTTTTATAGTAGGAACAGTATTTTTTGAGGACTATGAGCATGTTTCAACAAAGCAATATTTAATCACTTTTGGTTTTTATCAACTCTATGCTTTTGTTTTAGGCTATGGTAATGCTGCTTATTTTGGGTTTTTAGAAAAGCGACAGTGGAAGGACAATGAGGGCGCTAAGCGTATTTTTATAGGAGTACTAGGCTCAATAGTACTTACCATTTTAGGTTTATTCTTGTTAAGAGTATTTACCTCGGTAGTCTTCTATGGTCATACGTTTAGTTATTTTATTGAAAACGAAAAGCTGAAAAATTACAGCTTTGGGTTTTGGATTACCATGATTATTGTTGCCATTTTTCATCTCATCTATTTTTACAATAGTTACCAAAAAAGAAAAATAAAGGAACAAAAAGTAATTGCGGGTACTGCAAGTGCAAAGTTTAATGCTTTAAAAAATCAATTAGATCCGCATTTTTTATTTAATAGTTTAAATGTACTCACTAGCCTTATTGATGAGAATCCAAATAATGCTCAAAAATTTACAACGAGCCTCTCAAAAATATACCGCTATGTTTTAGAGCAAAAAAATAAAGATTTAATAACCGTAGATGAAGAGTTAAGTTTTGCAAAAACCTACATGTCTTTGTTGAAAATGAGGTTTGAAGATAGTATCGTATTTGAAATGCCAGATCGCGCGCTTAACCCAGAGGCCAAAGTAGTGCCTTTGTCATTACAATTGTTGTTAGAGAATGCAGTAAAGCATAATATAGTTACCTCAAGCAAGCCTTTATTTATAAAGATTTATGAGGAAAACGAACGCTTAGTTGTAGAAAACAATTTACAAATAAAGCAAATTATTAAAAAGAGTAGCGGTGTTGGTTTAAGCAATATTATACAACGTTACAAATTATTAACAAAAAAGAGCGTATTAATTAGTGAAACTAAAACCCATTTTAAGGTTGCTGTTCCTATTCTTACGAAACAAATATCAGTTATGAAATCTTTACCAGAAAGACAACTAGACAGTACCTACATTCGCGCAAGAAAGTATGTAGATAACTTAAGAGAGTTTTATTACCACGCTATTACCTATTGTATGGTTATTCCATTTTTAGCATTTATTAATTATATGACCTATTGGAAGGTAAAATGGTTTTTATTTTCTATGGTAGGCTGGGGGATAGGGCTTGCTTTTCATGCTTTAAATGTTTATGGAAAAGGAAAGATTTTTGGAACCAAGCAATGGGAAGATAAAAAGATAAAAGAATTTATGGAACAAGAACGTAAAAACTACTAATCATGGAAAATTATAATATAGAAAAATATAATGAAGGTTTTGAAGAAACCTCTTTACAAAATAGCTTTGAGTTAGAAGACGCTTATTTAAGAGCTAAGAAAAGAGTCGATAAAATAAAAGGGTTCTACGGGCATTTGTTCTGGTACGTTGTTGTGAATGTTTTCTTGTTGAGTATGATTTATTATAGATTGGATAATGGAGACACGCTTTGGGAATATAAACATTTTTCGACGGCTTTCTTTTGGGGTATTGGCTTATTCTTTCATTTTTTAGGGACTTTTGGTACTAATATTTTATTTGGTAAAGCGTGGGAGGAAAAACAAATAGAAAAGTATATGAATAAGAATAAAGACAAAAAGCGATGGGAATAAAAATGACCCTAAATACCAAGCAAAATTATCACTGAGCTAATACATGAACGGCAACAGTCTTGTCACTTTCAATTTTAATATAGTTGCCTTTGGCAATAACTAGCACTCCTAAAATTAAAATACTTAGGCTTAGTACCAAAAAAGAGATGCTTTTTTTAGAGGCTCCTTTCCATTCTTTAGTTAAAATGCCATTAATATTGGCAATCATTATAGCGCCAGTCTCTAAAATTGCAAAACCTACCGATGTTCCCAATTCTCCTAAATGGTAAGCTGCTAATCCATAAATAACTAATGC
>CALDCO010000065.1 GCA_937937185.1 uncultured Flavobacteriaceae bacterium | reverse complement strand
TTATATTTCGACTAAGATCTAAAATGTTTAACCTTTAAAGTTTGTTAAGATAAATTGAACCTTCGTTTTTTTAACTTCATTATATGTATTTCCTTTTCCTTTGTTGCAATTTCACAGAACGCAATTTCTGTAAATGCAAGTTTTGACATAGAAAAAAGAAGTGTTACTATTGAGCAAACTATTAAATATCACAACAGCACTAATACCGTTTTAGATAGTATTTATTTAAATGATTGGAGTAATAGCTATTCTTCAAAAAACACCCCTTTAGCAGATCGCTTTGCCGAAGAATTTAAAAACACCTTTCATTTTGCAAAAGAAGAGGATCGAGGTTTCACCGAAATAGCCCAAATAACTCAAAATAACACCCCTGTTAAATACGAGCGTTTAAAAAACAACCCAGATGTTATAAAGGTGGTATTGGCAAGCCCATTGTTGCCAAATACGAGTTATAGTTTAAAATTAAATTATACCATTAGGATAGCAGACGATAAATTTACACGCTATGGCATTAATAACGAGAACGAATTAAAACTTCGCTATTGGTATATCACCCCTGCGGTTTTTAACGGAAAATGGAATTACTATAGTAATAAAAATTTAGATGATTTATTTGTTCCTAAAGCAGATATCAGTTTAAAACTAAGCTATCCCAAAGCCTATGGTTTAGTTTCTGAGTTAAAAGAAAGCAGTACAACTACAAATAAAAACACTAAGCAAACGACTTTAGTAGGAAAACAAAGAGTGACCACCAAACTTCTCCTACTTAAAAACAATGATTACAAGACCATAGAAACCGATTATTTTTCAATAAAATCTAATATAAATACAGAACATTTATCTGATCAAGAGACGGCAATAGCTACCGATAAGGTCGCTCGCTTTATTAGTGATCACTTTGGAAAATACCCTTTCGACACCCTCTTACTTACCAATATAGATTATAAAAAATCTCCTATATATGGTATTAATCAGCTTCCAAATTTTGTAAGACCTTTCACAAACGAATTTCAATACGAATTAAAAATACTTAAAACAGCTTTAAATAATTATTTAGAAAACACCTTGCTTATCAACCCAAGAAAAGACCAGTGGGTTTTAGAAGGCATACAAACCTATTACCTAATAAAATATGTTGATACGCATTATCCAGATATTAAAATATTAGGGTCTCTGGCAAATATATGGGGGGCTCGTGCTTTTCATGCTTCAGATTTAAAATTTAATGATCAATATAATTTATTATACCTTCATATGGCGCGTTCTGGTTTAGACCAACCACTCGCTATGGAAAAGGATTCGCTTATTAAATTCAACAAAAACATTTCAAACAAATACAAAGCAGGAACTGGTCTAAATTATTTAAACACCTATGTTGGTGATGAAAAAATAGCGGCTTCTATTTCAGCTTATGTAAAAGAAAACAAATTAAACCCTAGCTCCTCTTCTAGTTTTCAATCGTACTTAGAAAAAGCATCTCATAAAAATATCGATTGGTTTTTTAATGAGTATGTTAACACCAATAAAAAAATTGATTATAAAATAAAAAAAGTAAAAAAAGATAAAGACTCCTTAACCGTTACCATACTAAACAAAAGGGAGAATACAATGCCCATCTCTTTATCTACTCTTAAAGACGGTAAAATTATTTCTAAAACCTGGATTGATGGTTTTAAAGGCACAAAGACTGTTCGTTTAGCGAATAATGAAACTGATCGCATTAGGATTAATAACGAAAATACCATTCCCGAATTTAACTTAAGAAACAATTCTAAATCGATAAAAAGGTTTCGATTACTAAATAAACCCATGCAATTTAGATTTTTTAAAGATGTTGAAGACCCAGAATACAATCAAGTATTTTTTATGCCCGAAGCAGATTATAATTTTTATGATGGCTTTTCACCTGGTTTAAAATTGTATAACAAAACAATACTAAGTAAAAATTTACTTTATCGTATTAGTCCCAAATATGGGACCAAAAGTGGGGATTTGGTTGGGGGTGCCTCTATTATATATAACTACAGAAGAGACTCTAAAAGTAATTATCGCACCCGGTTTGGTTTTGCTGGTAATTTTTTTAATTATGCTCCTGAATTACGTTATTTAAGTTATACACCTTTTGTAACGTTTAGATATCGAAATAAAGACGATTATAGAGATAATAAACGTAAATTTTTAAATCTTAGATATGTAAATATAGATCGTGAAGTAGATCCTACTGGTGAGTTTATAACGGAAGGGGAACCTAAATACAGTGTTTTTAATGCCAGATACGGCATTTCTAACCCTAATTTGAAACAGTTCTCGTCTTGGTTTTCAGATTTGCAACTCGCAGATGGTTTTGGTAAAATTTCTACAACTGTAGAACTTAGAAAGCTTACTGAAAGAAATAGGCAATACAACTTACGTCTTTTTGCAGGCTCTTTTCTTTATAATAACACCTTTGAAGATTCTAACTTTTTTAGTTTTGCTTTAGACCGACCAACAGATTATTTGTTTGATTATGATTATTTAGGGCGCTCTGAAGAAACAGGCTTATTGAGTCAACAACTTATTATCGCTGAAGGCGGTTTTAAATCAAGGCTTGAAATCCCTTTTAGTAACCAATGGCTAACCACTGCAAATGCGAGCACAACAATTTGGCGATACATAATGGCTTACGGAGATGTTGGTTTTATAAAAAACAGAGGTGAAAAACCCAAATTTGTATATGATTCTGGAATTCGTTTAAATTTAGTTCAAGATTATTTCGAGCTCTATTTACCAGTATATTCTAGCTTAGGCTGGGAAGTAGGCCAACCCAACTATGAAGAAAGAATTCGTTTTATTGTTACCTTGTCTCCTAAAACTTTATTAGGTTTATTTACCAGACGTTGGTATTAATTTAACTTGAGTTCGATCTAAGGATTTAGAATGAAAAAGCCGTCAAATTGAGTGATTTTTCAAAGTGAAACAAAGAAAAATGGTATCAAAATTAGGCTTTTGATTGAAAATCTACTGGTCTTCAATACAATTTTCTATCGAAAATCACTTACTGACGTAAATTTTCTTGTGTCGAACTCACATTAAATTAGAAATCCCCATTAATGTAAAAAGTTAAAGTTGATAATTCTAGGTACTGCCAGAAATTAAAAATTGCTTTTTAAAAAATATAACCCTTAACCATTGTGTAAGTTTTTTATTCAACATTTACCGATTCGAGACATCCAATAAAAATTTTATCTAATTTCGCACTATGGTAAAAGAAATCCAGCTTCGAGTATCGCTTCAGGAAGAAGAGCAACCTAATATTTTAGTGATAAAATCGGCGCAAGCCTTATCGATTGATAGTAAAACGATTACAGATATAAAAATACTTCGAAAATCTATCGATGCCCGCAAGGCTAAAATTATATTCAATTATAAAGTGGCCGTTTATATTAAGGAAGTTATACCAGAGCGCTCTGAATATCATTTTAATTATCAAGACGTTTCTAAATCGAAACCCATACATATTATTGGTTTTGGTCCTGCTGGCATGTATGCGGCTTTGCGTTGTATCGAATTGGGCTATAAACCCATCGTTTTAGAACGCGGTAAAAATGTACAAGATCGGCGTCGCGATTTAAAAGCCATTAACCAAGACCATCATGTTAATAGCGATTCTAATTATTGTTTTGGTGAAGGCGGTGCAGGAACTTACAGCGACGGAAAACTCTATACCAGAAGCTTAAAACGAGGGGATGTTCGCCGTATTTTTGAGAACTTGGTTTTTCATGGCGCTACCGAGCAAATTTTAATAGACGCGCACCCACATATTGGAACTAATAAACTTCCAAAAATTATTCAAAACATTAGAGCCACTCTCTTAAAATATGGTGGAGAAATTCATTTTGAAACGCGTGTGGTCGATTTTAGTATCAAAAACAAAAAAATAAACGCCATTCACCTTCAAAATGGAGAAGAATTAGCAACTCATAGTGTTATTCTGGCTACAGGACATTCGGCAAGAGATATTTTTTATTTGCTCAACCAAAAGAAAATCGCCATTAAAGCCAAATCTTTTGCAATGGGGGTTCGTGTGGAGCACCCGCAGGAAATTATAGACCGCATTCAATACCACTGTAAAGGTGCCCGCCACGAATTATTGCCTGCCGCTGCTTACAGTTTAGTGCAGCAAGTTAAAAGGCGTGGTGTGTATTCTTTCTGTATGTGCCCGGGCGGCTTTATTGTTCCCGCAGCAACTCAAAACGGAGAAGTGGTGGTTAATGGCATGTCGCCTTCTAGACGAAACAATACCTTTGCGAATTCTGGTATTGTAGTTGAAATTAATGCTGAAACCGATTTAGGAACCTACGAACAGCATGGGGAGCTAAAAGGTTTAGAATACCAAAAAAACTTAGAGCGTATTGCTTTTACTGCTGGTGGAAGAAGCCAAACCGCACCAGCACAACGTTTAACCGATTTTGTAGAGGGCAAACTTTCTAATTCCTTAAACGACACCTCGTACCAACCTGGACTTAATAGTGCGCCTTTACATTCACTCTTACCAAAACACATTGGCAGCAGATTGCGAAAAGGATTTGAAGCATTTGGTAAAAAAATGAAAGGGTATTATACTGAAAACGCTAATATCGTGGGTGTAGAATCGCGAACCTCTTCGCCTATTAATATTCCTAGAACAAAAACTCTAGAACACCCAGAAATTGAAAATTTATTTCCTTGCGGCGAAGGGGCAGGTTATGCCGGCGGAATTATCTCTGCAGCCATGGATGGCGAACGCTGCGCTGAAGCCTCGGTTAATCGGTATTAGCTTGAGTTTAATAACTTCCTTTTTAAAAAATAGTCCTCTTTTTCTTTTTTTCATTAAAAAGAAACAAAAAAGGCTAGACTTACAAAAGTTTGCCTAAATTTTTCGCTCGATGCCTAAATTTCAGAAATTAGCTGCCTCAACCCCTCCAAAAGAATTCTACAGCAGCTTCTCTTCAAATTTTACGTCAAACTTCCGCAGGCCATAACAAAAAATAATCACTCCGACTGATATAAAATTTTCTTATATAGAAATCACGTTATTGGCACTTATATCATTTTAATTTTTATCATAACTCTGAAATAAATAATCAAATCCCCTATAAATCAAGAATGCCTATATTTTTATCTAAAAAAATAACACCTCAACGAAAAAAAAGCCCAATCCTCATTTTTTGTTTTTAATTAGTATCTGAGTAGTTTACGCTTTTTTTATTTGCTAAAAAACTGTCTTTCTGCATTATAATATAGTCTTTTTTCCTTTTCGTAGCAATGCTACGCAACTCAAAAAAGTCGTTAATTAAGCCCAAAAAGACTAATTTTCGCTCATAGCTAACAAGTTTAAACCTCTCATAACTAATTCAATCCACCTAAAAAAATGAAAAAAATAATTATTTTAATCCTACTCTTTAGTACTAATTTATTCCTCTACAGCCAAAATAATGAGGCTAGAATTTGGAAAAAATTCAAAGGAGAAATAACAGATCCAAACATTCCTTTACTACCAGATTATTCATATGCTGGTTATAAACTAGGTAATGAAGCCATTCCAACAAGCAACACCCTTAAAGTTTTCGATGTTACCAATTATGGTGCCATTGCTAATGATAACAGGTCTGACCAATCAGCAATACAGTCTGCAATAAATGCTGCAGAATCTAATGGTGGAGGTGTTGTTTTTTTCCCCCCTGGAGAATTTTTAGTGAATACCAATTCAAACAACACGCCTATTATTAAGATTTCTAAATCCAATATTGTCCTTAAAGGAAGTGGTTCAACACCTTGCGGTGCTACAGTAATTAATATGAAAAACCACATGCTAAAACCTTCTGGCGGAAACAATTGGGACACTCCTCCAATGTTTGTGTTTTCAGCGCCTGAATCTTCAAGCGAATCGACTAACATTACTCAAAATAGTACCAGAGGCGATTTTACAATAAAAGTACAAAACGCACGTATTTTTGAAAACAAAAAATACATTAAATTAGAAATGGCAGCTAATAAGAGTGCCAACAAAGACTTTTTAGAATCAAAAACACCTAGAGATAGATGGTCTAAAATAGTAAATGACGGCGTAAAATTAGATGAAGTCCATGAAATTGAGTCTGTTAACACTTCAAATAATACCATAACGCTTAAAGACCCAATAGTAGATAATATTAAGTCAAATTATGGTTGGAAAGCAAGAACCATTACGCTAATAGAAGGCTGTGGTTTTGAAGACATTCATTTCAAAGCTAATTTTTTAGAAAAATTTAGTCATCATAAAAACTATATACACGATTATGGTTGGCATGCGCTTGCCATGAAATATGTTGCTCATTCTTGGGTAAGACGCTGTAAATTTAGCAATATAACTGGTGTAATCACTTTTAGAACGGCTTATGCTTCTACAATTAACTCTATACTAATAGATGGTAATAGAGGACACTCAACCACTATTGCTAATTTTGGTTCAACCCGAATTCTTCAAGGTTTAATATGGGATAATACTGGTAGCGGGCAATGGCACGGAGCCGATGTATCTGCTGGTGCTTGCGGTTCTGTAATTTGGAGAGTTCAAGGCTCTAAAAGAGGTTGGGATTCTCATGCTTCACAACCTAGAACCAATTTAATAGACCTCTATGAAAGTTCTGGTTTAGCTAGTGCCGCTGGTAGTTATAGAAATTATCCAAATCATTTAAATGGGCTTACACTTTGGAATCAAAAAAGATCTGGATCTTCAATTTCTAATCTTGATTTTTGGGATGATTGCGGAGGTAATTATTGTGGTCCTGCGGTTGTTAATCCTATTGTTGTTGGAATTCACGGTGCCAACACATCTTTTAAAAAATCAAATATTAAATATGAAGAAAGTAATGGTCGAAAAGCAAGTCCTGAGTCTTTATATGAAGCGCAATTAAAAAATCGCGTAGGTAATGCGCCATGGCTTAATGATATTAAATCTGAATATAGCGAATTGAAAAACGACTGGAATAATAAGGATTCTGAAAAGCCAAAAGTTTCTTTTTTCTTACCAAACTCCCCTAACCAAGGCTCGCAAACCATAAACGAAGGCGAATCTATTCAACTAGAAGCTATAACTTCTAACGGCATTAAAAGTGTCGCATTATTTATAAATGGAACTTTGTTAAGACAAGAAAAATTTGCTCCTTTTGAATGGGGTCATTTTGATGATATAGATTCTGAATTAAAAAACTTAGAGGTAGGCGTTTATAACCTTAAATTGGTTGCTAATAATTGCGATAATTCTAAAGCTGAAAGCGAAATAGTAATAACCGTTCGAGAAACACTGAGTACAACAGATCATGAGCTAATAAACAACTTAAAAGTGTATCCTAATCCTGTTACTAATAACACCTTATTTATTGATTTAACAAATGAAAATATAAATGACACCACATTACAGATCGCGCTTTATAATCTTCAAGGCAAGCTAGTTCAAAAAACAACAAGCCAAAATATTAATACCAAGATGGCTTTTAAAATAAACGAAGATGTTTCTAATTCTGTTTATTTTGTTAGCCTTAAAGCCAAAGGTTATAATAAATCGAAACGAATCGTTTTAAAAAGGTAAAAACAACTCAAGGTGAGAGTATATTAAATTGCATACTTTTTAAGAATAACATACGTTTAATTTAAACTATAAAAACAATCTATTGATCAACCTGATTTATAGATTGTTTTTTTTATTTTTATACGGTATCAAGAAATAACCTATGCTTAAACAATACTTACAATTTAAATTATCACAAAAGTTGTCTCCGCAACAAATTCAATTAATGAAATTGATCCAGTTGCCTACTCAAGCATTTGAGCAACGTTTAAAGCAAGAACTTGAAGAAAACCCCGCATTAGAAGGCGGAAAAGAAGATACAACAGATTTAGATGATGATTTTGATAATTCTAAAGATGACTACAACGATAATGAGAATATTAATGCTGAAGATATTAATGTAGACGATTACTTAAGCGACGATGAAATACCAGATTACAGAACTAGTGTAAACAATTATAGCGTTGATGACGACGAGAAAAGTATCCCTTATGCCTCAGGCACTTCATTTACGCAACATTTAATAAACCAATTAAACACCTATCGCTTAAATGATGAAGAAAGAGATATTGCTGTGTTTTTAGTGGGAAGCGTAGATGAAAGTGGTTACATTCGTAGAGCATTAAGCGATATCATGGATGATTTGGCTTTTACCCAAAATGTATTTACTACAGAAGATAAAATTGAATCGGTTTTAAAAATAGTGCACCAGCTAGACCCTTCTGGTGTTGGTGCTCGTAATCTGCAAGAATGTTTAAGCATTCAACTAAGCAGAAAAGAGCAACATCCAGATGTGGCTCTTGCCTCAAATATTATTAACAAAGCCTTTGATCAATTTACCAAAAAGCATTATAAAAAATTAATGCAAAAATTCGATATTAGTGAGCTTCAATTAAAGGATGCCATTCATGAAATTGAGCGTTTAAACCCCAAACCTGGTGGCTCTTATGCTGGTAATAATCGTATTGTTGAACATGTGGTTCCAGATTTTGCCATAAAAATAGTTGAAGGTAAATTAGAACTCACTTTAAATGGGAGAAATGCTCCAGAACTTCATGTTTCCAGAGAGTATAATAATATGCTTAAAGGCTACAAAGAATCTAAAGACAAGTCGAAATCCCAAAAAGATGCGGTATTGTTTATAAAACAAAAGTTAGATGCTGCCAAATGGTTTATTGATGCCATAAAACAAAGACAACAAACACTTTTTGTTACGATGAGTGCTATTATGCACTACCAAAAAGATTACTTTCTTTCTGGCGATGAAAGAAAGTTAAAACCAATGATTTTAAAGGACATTGCAGATGAAATAGAGATGGATGTCTCTACGGTGTCGCGTGTAGCAAATAGTAAATATGTAGACACCCCTTATGGCACTAAGCTAATTAAAGAATTTTTTAGTGAGTCTATGACCAATGACCAAGGCGAAGAGGTATCGACTAGGGAGATTAAAAAAATACTTGAAACAGTAATTGAAGAGGAAAGTAAGAAAAAGCCTTTAACCGATGAGGCCCTTTCAAAAATTTTAAAAGAAAAAGGCTATCCTATTGCAAGGCGAACTGTCGCAAAATATAGAGAGCAATTAGACATTCCTGTTGCTAGACTTCGCAAGAAAATTTAATGAGCAGTCTCATAAAAAGCATATCGTTTATTTTTCACCCGCTTTTTATGCCACTCTTTGGTTTGTGTTTTTATTTTTGGAAATCGCCTAAGTTTTTTCCTCAAGAACTCATTAGAGCTAAATTTATTTCTATACTAATTTTAACGGTTGTACTACCTATTTTAATCTATTTACTACTTAAAACGCTAGGAAAGGTAAAATCTATTTATTTAAAAACAACCAAAGAGCGTATTTTGCCCTTATTGGTAAATGCCTTAATTACACTTTTAATTATAAGACGAGTCGTTCCAAATTCTCAAATAACAGAGCTTTATTATTTTTTTGTTGGCATCTTAGTCTCTACAATGTCTTGTTTAATTTTGGCTTATTTAGAATACAAAGTAAGTTTGCATATGCTTGCCATTTCAGGAGTATTTACCTTTGCTATAGCTCTAGCACTGCATTTTAGGATAAATATGAATGGCAGTCTAGCGTTATTTGCCATTTTAACAGGAGCGGTAGCGACCTCGAGGTTGCATTTAAAAGCGCATACTAACAAAGAATTGCTATTAGGGACATTAATAGGAGCTGCCCCACAATTTACTCTATTGGGGTATTGGTTATAATATATAAAATAGCAATCCTATTTTAACGTCCCTCGTGGTTATAGTGGCACCCTCAATAATCGCTTTTTCATTAAAAATGGGATTTAGCGCATAATAAAAATAAAAATTCCAAGTATTATATCCTGCGCTAAAACTTAGTCCATATTGAAACTCGTTAAAATCTTTTACTTGTGTGTTTCTAATATCATTAAGTTCACTCTCAAATTTGGTAACATTACTTATCAAATAGCCAAATTTAATGCCAGAATATAGTCTCCAAAACTTATAATCGCTGGCTGTAGAAGTGCGCCATCGAAACTCTAAGGGAACTTCTATTAAATTCATATAAAATTTATTTAAAGAAAAGGGGGTAACATTGTCTTCTAAAACACTATAACTATATGTATTATTATTGTTTTCAGTTACTAATAAATTTTGATTAAAGGAGTTTATAGAACCACCAAGACCAATACCCAAACCAAAATTTCTATTTTTGTTTAAAGGAATGTCTTTAATAAATCCAAAATGCACCCCAGTCGAAAAGCCCGTTTGTTTAATTCCCTCTGGTTTTTTTCTTATTAAATTATAAGTCACGCCAATATAAAATTGATCTTCTTTATAAAGTGTATCCACGACAGTTTCGTTATTACCTTGCGCCATTAAATAAGGACCAATAATACATAAACAAAGTGTTACTAATAAATATTTCATAGATACGTTATATGATTTCTGCTTTAAAAATTAATACAAATTAAATAAAAAAAGACGTTTTGTAATTACAAAACGCCTTCATTATAAAATTTAGAATACACTTTAATTATTATTTGAAATCGCATCTCCTTTTCTGGTGGTGTAATTTATTTTCAAAGCATTGGTCTCTCTTAATTCCTGTTTAACATCTGAAACAATCCCCATGTTTGCCTCTTTATCCACTTTCATTGCAATGGTTAGTTTTGGCACTAACTCTTCTCTTAGAGCAGCACGCTCTGTTGCAATAAAAGGTTTAACAGCCTCTACACTTGCATATTTATCATTCAGTTGTATTCTATCTGCAGTACCGTAGGTGGCTTGATAATTTCTGCTAGGTTTTCCTATATAGATATAACTAACGGGGTTTTTCTTTCCTAATTTCTCAATTTGATTTGCAGATGGCAATGTGTTTTCAACTAACAAATTATCTTCTTTAATTACGGTTGCCACCATAAAAAAGAAAAGTAGCATGAATACAATGTCTGGTAAAGACGCAGTTGAGATAGGAGGTAGTCCTCCATCCTTTTTCTTTTTAAATTTAGACATAATTATACGTTTTAGTCTCTAATTAATTTTTCTTTGGCTCTGCCTCAGAGAATTTTTGAGGAATTAATTTCTTAATCACTTCAACTTTTTCTTTCAGCTTGTCTTTATCTCCGGTGTACTGAGGATCTTTATATAACGCATTTGCTTCAACATAGCTCATCCCTAAATTAGGGTAAGCGCGTTTAAATTCCCTATCTCTAAGCGAATTGTATGCTGCTAAAATCTCATTTTGAACCGCTATATAGGTCGCATATTTTGTTAATCTGTCATTCTGTAGAGAAATAATGGCTTTATCAAAATTATCTGAAGATTTTGGATTTTTATTTCCTTTGCAGAATTGACAAGCAATATCACCTGTACCGCCTCCATTATCTAGAAAAGCAATCGCTTCTTCACGTAATTGTTCTAACTTAATTATTTTTTCTTCCCCTCCAGTTTTGAGAAACAATTCATTATTTCTATTCACATCGAGTTGAAAAATATTCTTTTCTTTGATAATAACATCATCTGGCTTGTCTTCTTCCATTGGCGGTAATTTTCTATTTAATCCAGAATCTACCGCAATATCTGTTGTTACTAAGAAAAATATCAATAATAGGAAGGCAATATCGGCCATAGAACCGGCATTTACTTCTGGTGCTGCACGTTTAGCCATGATTGTATTATTTAATTAATTTTTTAAAGCCTCCAAAAATCATCGATAAAACAGCAAGTATCGCCAATATGTAAAACATATTTAGACCCATACTTACAAATTTGGAACCCGATTCAGATAGCACTTTACCATCTCTCATTGGCGTTTCTACGCCATTAGAAATAACGTAACTAATGACTGCGACTAGAAGAAAACCTCCCAGGCCAATTAGTGTGCTTTTTAGACCAGACGAATTTGTAAATAAATTTTTAAATATAAAAACAACTACAAACGCTAACACTAACCCTAAAGTGATATATGCTATCCAAGCCATTGGCTCTACCAATGCAGTATCACCTGTAGCAGCAGCATCTTTCATCGCTTCATCGCCCGCAGATACAATTCGTATTAAAGATACGACTCCTGCAAGACTAAGTACTAATGCAATTATTTTAAAAATCTTATGCATAATCTTATTCTTTTTAAAAGTTAGTAATGATTACTTTTTGTGTCTTACAAGTAAATCCATTAATGAGATAGAAGCATCTTCCATGTCATTAACAATATTATCAATTTTTGCTACGATGTA
>CALDCO010000064.1 GCA_937937185.1 uncultured Flavobacteriaceae bacterium | reverse complement strand
GTTCAAAAGTGTTTTCGCTGGTTGTGCCAATTAGAGTAGTTGGATTCGTAGTAGTATCAGCATAAACGTTATAACTAATTGAATCACCATCAGCATCTGTGGCAGCCTCCCAACTAAAGGGAAGAGTGACATCTACATTTGTACTTTCGTTTGCAGGAGCAAGAAGTTTCGGTGCTGTAGGAGCTTGGTTTGTTTGCTCTTCCGTACTATTGTCTTTACTACAGCTAAAAACGATGAGTAAAAAGGCTAAAAGTGTTATTTTAAATTGTGTTTTCATTATACTGTTTTTTTATAAACTGTGGTTAATTACAATAGTTTATACTCCGGCGATACCCATCGCCATTGGGTAGGTTCACAAAGTCATCGCCATACTGCCCTACAATAAAAGGCAATAGACCATTAGGAGAATTTTCTAACATTAAAGGGTGAGTACTGTATAATAGAATTACCATCATACCGTTGGGCAATGAAGCCACTTCCCAATAGCCGGGCATATAATCTGTACTATTATCGCTTAATGCGCTCATTCCAGGAACATCTATGCTCAGATAACCTGAGGTTGACTCTACAAAAGTGCCATCTGCACAAAACTGAATTGTTGCACTAGACTCAGAATAACTAGAGGAACCATACCCCCTACTAGAACTATTAGATTTTGAACTTAATAATGAGTTTGCCACAAAAGTCCTAAAGGCATTCGCTTTTGAGGTATCGAATTGCATTTGTCCAATGTCACCATTTAAAACATCTCTTACTTTTTGATGTCCCCAGACTGAGTTTATAGCATTTAAATGGGAAGCTTGGGATGGTTTAGGTTGCTGGATTATAGGATTTGTTTTTTCTATACTGGCCAATATTTCTGCTGGGGAGGTTTTAAACATTTCGATTAAGAGTAACTTTTCAATTTCTATTTCTTCTTTTGATTGGTTCTCAAAGGCCGTGTTTACATGCGCCAAATACATATCAAAATGTTTTTTTGTTAGGGAATAGTTGCCTTGCACTGCTAATACGGTATTGTTTTTTTCGGTTTGGCAACCAGCTACTGAAATGCAGCTAAAGAAAAGAGTAACAAAGGTTAATTTAATAGTGTTCATTATCTTAAAAGTTTGAAATAATTAATGGTTGCAAGTTTGTAATTCTCTACAGCTTTATACTCATGGTATTCCCTGAAATAAAAAACTCAGGGTTTTCCCTGAGTTTTTTATTGTACTGTTAAGACTAAAAAAGATTAGATTACTTTGTAATAATGGTATTACTATGTAGCGATACTATTCTATTATGAAAAAAATATTCCAGAAAGTTTTGAACACATAATTATCCATCGCTTGCTAAGGCCAAAATAAAAACTAAAAAAACAACAAAATAAGTGGTAAACCACTTATTTTGTTGTTTTTAGTACTTTGAATCTTTATAAGATAGAATTTAATAAGTTGTTTTTTATAAATAATGAGATGGCAAGAACAATTAAAATTTTTCTTGGTTTCATTTTTTAAATTTTATCTAATTAACGTGATTTCTATGATCTAAGGATTTAGAATGAAAAAGCCGTCAAATTGAGTGATTTTTCAAAGTGAAACGAAGAAAAATTGTATCGAAATTAGGCTTTTGATTGAAAATTTATTGGTCTTCGATACAATTTTCTATCGAAAATCAATCTGACTGACGTAAATTTTATTACATAGAAATCACGTTAATTACTGCTTGAAATCACTTTTTTGAAAATTTAAATTGTTCTTGAATATTGTTTTCTAAGGTTATGCGTGCAATATAAGTACCGATAGCTATCGAGGAAATATTAATTACTTCTTCATTACTTGAAAGCGTTTTGTTAATAATTTCTTGGCCAAGCATATTATATAACTGGATGTTTTTAAAAGGAGAAGCCGCTTTAAAATGTAATGCTTCTGTTTTCGAATTATAAAACTTAGAAAAATTTATTTCTGGTAAATTATTTGTCGATAATACAATATCTGAGCTTATTGATAAACTGTCAATTCCAATATAGTTGCCATGAACTCCATCTATTCCACAGTCTGTAACCCAATACCTAAGGGCCACTCGAGTTTGAATGGGCGCTGTTAAACCAGATACAGTAACTGTTATTACCTCCCAGTCGAAAGGATAAACATTATCTAATAATTCTGGGTTTATTGTTGAAAGCAAATTTGTGTAGGCACCTACATCTCCAGTTGTGGGTTCGGTACCTGAGCCATCACCTATTCTAATTTCTAAACGATCACTGTACCCCTCGTTATCTAAACTTCTTGTTGCAAATGATATGGTATCCCCATTAGCAATAGTGAGTAGTGGCGATAAAAGATAAACGTCGGAGACTGTACCGTCAGTAGATTCAAAGTTAACGGCAATGTAAGAATCATCAGCCCCTTCATATGCCTTAACCACCCCTGGCTCTACTAATCCTTGAAAATAACTAGAGGGGCCAGGTTGGTCGCTAACATTTATAATCTTATAATCTGTTAATGTAGAAATGTCATCAAAACCTTCCTCTATTTGGGCATTGGCATGGAGGGTTAATAATAATAGTGCTAACCAGCCGTTTTTGTGCAATTTTTTTTTCATAATAAATGTTTTGTTTTAATAAATAATGTTATAGTTACCCAAATGTAGGATTAAGTCGTCCTGTTTTAAGTTTTTGTGAGTTTTATATGAACTCATTTTTATCTCATCTAAAGTTTTTAAAACTCTTAAAAAAAGCCTGCAAATACAGTGGGTTTCCTTCTTTTTTTTATATTTCAGACCACCTCTTTATAATGAAATTAATTATAAATAAAAACGGCTTCATGGCTATAGTCGTTTCATGATATGATGGTTTTTAGAAAAGATAAATTGAGTAAAAAAGATATTTTTATAATGAATTGAGAAAAGTTTAAACCGCTTCAATAAAAATGCATTATTTTTGTGACCTAAGCTTAGCCAAATTTTAAATGAAAAAACTTTTAGTTTGTATAGGTATCATTTTAACTTCTTGTACTTCTGTAAAAAGACATAATGAAATTGTTTCTAGTTGGCATAGTGTTGAAGCCTTACACGAAGATGTCGATAAAACCTATAAGCAATTAAAGAAAATTCACCCTAGGCTGTATCAATACATTTCAAAAAAGGCCTTAGATTTTAAATTCGATAGCTTAAAACAAACCATACAAAAACCATTAACCAGCAAACTATTTTACGAAAAATTAGCTCCCGTAGTACGAGAAGTAAAACAAGGTCATATTTCTGTAACTCGGCCTCACAAACGTTTTACTAAAGCAGAGCGTAAGTTTTTTAAAGAAAAGAAATTTGAACTTAGTGCGCTTAGTTTTGAGTCTTTAGACGATAAAATATGGGTAAAAAGAACAATAGGTAAAGACTCTTCACTTATAGGCTGCGAAGTGTTAAAAATGGGAAATGAACCCGTTAAAGAGCTCGTTAATAAGTATAATGGTTTAATTGCCTCTGATGGTTACAATACCACCTTATACCATTCGTTTGTTGGGTCTCGCTTTTTGAGCTTTTATTATCGAGACAAAGGGTTTTTAGACAGTCTTCAAGTAACGTTTAAAAATAAAGATTCTGTTTTTTCAAAAGTATTTAAAAGAATAGATAAAAAAGCAAAACCGAAAGACTCACTAAATTCTAAAATAGATACGTTAAAAGTAAAAAAGCTATCAAAATTAGAAAAAAAAGAGAAAAAACGAAAAGCTAAGAAAAAAAGGGAAAACCATAATAAATATGGTTACATCGCCTCTAAAAAATTATATACCAGACATTTTAGCCTAAAAGGCAAAGACAGTAGTATTGCTTACATGCGAATAAGAGGGTTTACAAGAGGGGCTTACAAAGATTTTTATAAAGAAAGTTTTAAAAAAATAGACTCCTTAAAAATTCAAAATTTAATTATTGACCTACGAGATAATGGAGGCGGACGCTTAGCTGAGATAAATAACTTATATGCTTATTTAACAGATAAAAATTACGTGTTTATAAATGAAAGTGAAGTAAATAGTCGCATTCCTTTTTTAAAATCATTTATGAGCAATACAACCCCAGGAGGCGTTAAAGTATTTGCTGCATTACTATCGCCATTTATTATCACTCATAATTTAATAAAAACGAGAAAGAAAGAAGGGAAATTATATTACAAGTTTCGCTATTCGAAATTACAAGAATTTAGCCCCTTAAATTTTAAAGGAAAAATATATGTTTTAATTAACGGCAATTCATTTTCTGCTTCATCCATACTGTCTACTCACTTAAAAGCAAATAGGCGTGCTACGTTTGTGGGCGAGGAAACGGGGGGCGCCTACAATGGAACCGTGGCTGGAATTTATAAGCGTTATAATCTTCCAAATAGCAAGGTTAGAATAAATATGGGAATGATGCATATAGACGCGCCTCATAAAATTGAGCCCGATGGTTATGGTGTAAAAGCAGATATTATTATGAGGCCAACACGACAAGATAGAATTGATAATATTGATGCAGAACTTAATTGGATTATTGAAGATATCGAATTGGGTGGAAAAATTAAACCAGATGCAAATTAAAAATGCTAATTTTACAAGCAGTTTTAATCGTACCGAAGCAAATTTATTTAATATAAAAATCCATTTTAATTACAATTGGGATTTAGAAGATAAAAAATAATAGACTATGAGTAAATATGATGTGGCCGTTATCGGCTCTGGACCAGGAGGATATGTAGCAGCAATACGTTGCGCTCAACTGGGAATGAAAACAGCAATAATCGAAAAATATTCAACACTTGGTGGTACTTGTTTAAATGTAGGCTGTATTCCAAGTAAAGCACTTTTAGACTCGTCTCACCATTATGATGATGCCATTAAACATTTCGAAACACATGGTATAGATATTCCTGGGGAAATAAAAGTGAATTTAAAACAAATGATTGCTCGTAAACAAGCTGTAGTCGATCAAACAACCGGAGGAATAACATTTTTAATGAAGAAAAACAATATTGATGTTTATGAAGGTATAGGGGCGTTTAAAGATGCTACTCACATTACTATTTCTGGCAAAAAAAAGGTAGAGATAGAAGCTAAAAATACTATTATAGCTACTGGTTCTAAGCCGTCTAACTTACCCTTTATAGAATTAGATAAAGAGCGTATTATTACCTCTACAGAAGCTTTAAAATTAAAAGAAATCCCAAAACACCTCATTGTTATTGGGGGTGGTGTTATTGGTTTAGAATTGGGGCAGGTGTATAAACGCCTGGGGGCTGAAGTGACTATTATAGAGTATTTAGATCGCATTATTCCTACAATGGATGCCAGTTTATCTAAAGAGCTTAATAAAGTGTTTAAGAAAGCGAAGTTTAAGATGAATTTATCGCACAAAGTTAAATCAGTAGTGCGTAAAGGGAATGAAGTGATCGTTAAGGCCGATAACAAAAAAGGAGAAGAAGTCGAATTTAAAGGCGACTATTGTTTAGTGTCTGTGGGACGACGCCCGTATACCGATGGATTAAATGTTGAAGCAGCTGGCGTAAAATTAACAGATCGAGGACAGATCGAGGTTAATACCCATTTACAGACCAGCGTTTCTAATATCTATGCCATTGGTGATGTTATAAAAGGCGCAATGTTAGCACACAAAGCGGAAGAAGAGGGTATTTTTGTTGCTGAAACGATTGCAGGACAAAAACCGCATATCGATTATAATTTAATTCCTGGAGTGGTTTACACGTGGCCGGAGGTAGCGGCTGTTGGTAAAACAGAAGAAGAATTAAAAGCAGCAGGTATAGACTATAAAGTAGGACAGTTTCCAATGCGCGCACTAGGAAGAGCAAGGGCCAGTATGGATATTGATGGGTTTGTAAAAATATTGGCCGATAAAACAACTGATGAAGTTTTAGGCGTTCATATGATTGGATCGCGTTGTGCCGATTTAATTGCTGAAGCCGTTGTCGCTATGGAATTTAGAGCAAGCGCTGAAGATATTTCACGAATGTCTCATGCGCATCCAACTTATACAGAGGCTATTAAAGAAGCGGCATTAGCTGCTACCGAAGATAGAGCGCTGCATGCATAATATAAAACCCATTTAAAAAAGAATTATAGAACCTTAGCAAAGCGAATTTTTATTTTACGTGAGTTCGATGTAATAAAATTTACGTAAATGGTAGTGATTTTCGATAGAAAATGGTATCGAAGACCAGTAAATTTTCAATCAAAAGCCTAATTTCGATACCATTTTTCTTCGTTTCACTTTGAAAAATCACACAATTTGACGGCTTTTTTGTTTAATGCTATAGAGTACTAAATCATTATGTGTTTATTGTTTTTGTATCAAGTAGGAAAGCCCAACATATCCCCCATTCCCACTGTAAATAACCAACAACCATACAAGGCATGTTCTATACTCACTAGAACTGTAGATTGGGTTTTATTAAACGTAAAGGCAAACAATAATCCACCTAAAAAAGTAAGAACAAGTACTAAAGTATTTTTAAAAAATAAATGTGCTAAAGAAAACACTATAGCATTTACAAAAATGAAAAGAGGTTCACTTTTAAAAAGCGTGGCGTAGCGTTTAAAATAAAATGTTCGATAAATTAATTCTTGAGGATAAACGGAAAAAAAACTATAAAAAAAAAGAATCCCAAGCCATAATTTGGGTTTATTTAATAGCACTACAAATAAATTTGACCGATCTGTATAATAAACAAATACTGTCGTTATCAAAGAAATTACCACTAACTTAAGCAGCGTTTGTTTCCAAAATAGAGACCAATTAAGCGAAGTCGACAATTTGAGCTTTTGTTTTTCTACCTTTAGTAAAATAAAGAGGACATACCCAAATCCCAAAATGCCTATTATCATTTTAATCCAGATAAAAAAATTTAAAACAAAGCTAACTGGGATAATAATGAATATTATAAAAAACTCAAAAAATTTATATTTCGTTAATTGCATGTGTAAAAATATATGGTTTAAAAGAAAAAGCAATACGGTTATTTGAAAACACTTATTTAACGTGAATTCGATATAATAAAATTTACGTCAGTCAGAGTGATTTTCGGTAGAAAATTGTATCGAAGACCAATAAATTTTCAATCAAAAGCCTAATTTCGATACCATTTTTCTTCGTTTCACTTTGAAAAATCACTCAATTTGACGGCTTTTTCATTCTAAATCCTTAAATCGAACTCGTTAATTAGTAAACTCCTGCTAAAACTTAATAAGCGGTTCTCCCTATGCTCCAGTACAATTAACGCCTCTTTAAACCTTTAATGTGTTTTCGAAGGGGCTTTAGTTTTAAAAATTAACGTTTTCCTATGTCATCTATTTCGTTTTGATCAATGGGGTATTCTCTAACAAAATAATCTAATATTACAATCATAGAAAAAAGTAACAATCCTATTATTAGCATTATAGAAGCATAAGGCCAATGCATTAATATAAATAAAACCCCGAGGAAAATACTAATGACAGCGATTAGAAAAACCACAGTATAGAGTTTATTTTCATTCTTTTTTAATCTAAGGGCTCCAAATAATTCAACGTAAGTAATTTTTCTAGTTGTTAATAACCAAATTAATATGCCGTAGGGTAACAGGCTCAAAAAAGGAGGAAGTTTTATTAAATATAATACGCCATTTATCGTATTTAACGACCAAGTGATAACAAAAAATAGTTTTATATGGTCTATAAAATCTTTATTTTCTTTGTTATAAAATCTAAAACTATACGACAACATTAGCCCAACAACAGAAACTACTGTTAATTCGGTATAAAAAGGCCAATGCATGAGGTCAAATAAAACGCTAATAATATATACGGCCAAATATACTCTTAATTGAAGACTAAGTTTTCTTGTTGTTATTGTTGCCAATTGCGTTTCAGATATGAGTTTTATCAATTGTCTTTTTGCTCAAACTCCTCAATAATGTCTTTCGGGTTGAGTTGGTCTTTAGGTAAAAATCCTTTGGTAATTAATACGATTCCGCATATAATTAATATCAATCCAAGCAATTTTTTTACTTTAACAATACGAGACGGCGTTAATTTACTTTTTAGCTGTTTAGCGAGTAAGATTTTAAAAATATCGGTAATAAAATAAGCCCCTATCATGGTTCCAAAAAAGATAATAAATCGAGTAGAATCATTTCCTAAATTAGGACTCACAACAATAATAACGCCCAACCAGAATACCAATACGCCAATATTTATAAAATTTAAGAGAAAACCTTTAACAAAGAGTGCGGGATAGTTATTTTTGGGAATAATGAGTTCTTCCGTTTCAGTATCAATAGTCTCTTTTGCTTTCTTCATGAAAATAATAATGCCATAAACGGCTAATATCATTCCTCCAAAAACGTAGAGCCCTGGTTGATTGCTTAAATTTTCAAGCAATTGAAAGCTAGAGAAATAAGCGACACCTATAAATAATACATCGGCAAAAATAACCCCTAAATCAAACGCAATAGCGGCTCTAATACCTTTAATAACGCTAGTTTCTAAAAGCACAAAAAAAACAGGCCCAATCATGAAACTTAAAAAAAAGCCTAAGGGAATGGCAGCCTGAATGTCTTCTAACATATTTAGTGTCGCGTTTACTACAAAGTTAGAAAATTATAAGGGGAGTTTAAAAATTAGTTTTATTTGGGCGTCTTTATTTTTTAACGGAGTGGTTTAAGCTTTTTTAATTGAAGCTGTGTTAAGTCTGATAACCGTTAATATGAACCTGTTATTCACCACTAGCAATTTTAAATTTTGATCTTTGAGAGTTTTAAAAGACAGGGTTTCATTATAAATAGTTGTTTAAAGTACCTTGCTATTCTGAAAAGAATTTAAAACAACAATGAATTATCTCTTATTGTACATTACATATAAGCACCTGTTTTTATAGAATCGATAATTAAGGTTCATTTCTTTGTTCTATTCTTCCGCCAAAAACTCGGTCTTCATTAACAGTTTCAGGGTTGCCATAAATAATGACATCTCCTCCTGCTCTAATTTTCACATTTACTATGCCAGAAGCTTTAATTTCGGCTTCTCCAGCAGCTCTAATAGTCACATTGGTGTCTTTAGTTTCAAATGCGCTTCCTTCATAAATACCTCCTGTATTTAAGACAACTTCTTGAAATTCAGATTTCCCACGTGTTATAATTATTCCTCCTGTTACGGCTCTAACATTTGCCTTTTTAGTATCTAAACCAACCTGTATTTTAGCGCCTTCTTGGGCACGAAGCTCAATGTTTTTCTGTTCTATTAGCTCATTTCCTACAATTGTAGCACCTTCATTGGCATCAATAATATCAATGTTTTTATAGTGAACAGCAACAAAGGTTTTTTTACCATTAAAACTTCGGTCTAGTTTCATTCGCACTTTTAATTTTCCTTCTTTATTAATAATTTCTACGCCATCTACATCATCTCCTGTAATGATCACTTTATTCTCGTTTGCTTTTACTAAGCTTATCTTTATTAAATCGAAAACTTTTACCTCATTAAAATGACCCACTTCTTTTTCGATAGGGTTTTGTGCAGAAATAGATAGAGTTACAAATAAGATTAATACTTTTAAAATGGTTTGCATGATGCTCTTGTTTTTATTTAAAAGAGTACTTTTTTTTCGGAGTGTTACAGTTGGCTACGTTATTTTTCTGAAGCTATGCTTACTGCTGTTCCTGTAAGTGAAATAGTCACATAATTAGCAGCAGTAAGTTCCATATCTAATTTTATGCCTACCACTGCATTTGCATTCATTTTTTTAGCATTCTCTCTAAGGTTTTGAAACGCTTGTTCTTTTACATCGTTAATACTCTCCTCGACACCTTGGTAATATTTTTCCATACTAAAAGTCATTTTCGCCTTTCTCATTTTAATACAAACGCCAGTTACTAGGCCTTTATATTCTACGATTCTACTACCTTCTATTGAGTTTGTTGTTGTTAAAATCATGTTTACCTAATTTTTCTTATCAGTAAGTACATTTAATGACGTATTTGTTACATAATTATTGCTCGACTTCGGCCTTTCCTATTAAATCAAAATCTAAATGACGTTTTACCAAATCGGCTTGTTTAACTTTTACAATCACTTCATCACCCAATTGGTATCTGTTTTGACTTTCGCGACCTACTAATGCAAATTGCTCTTGATCAAACTCATAATAATCGTCTTTTATGTCTCTAGTTCTTACCATGCCTTCACATTTATTAGAGATGATTTCTACATAAATGCCCCAATCGGTAACCCCAGAAATCACGCCTAGAAATTCTTCATCCTGATGGTCTTGCATAAATCGAATTTGCATGTATTTAATGGAATCTCTTTCGGCTTTAGTCGCCAAGTATTCCATATTACTAGAATGCTTACATTTCTCTTCGTAAATTTCGGCATTAGCCGATTTTTCACCATCTAAATACCGTTGTAATAAACGGTGTGCCATAACATCTGGGTAACGCCTTATTGGTGAAGTAAAATGACTGTAATGCTCGAATGCTAAACCATAGTGTCCTATGTTTTTTGTTGTATATTCTGCTTTACTCATTGTACGAATCGCTAAAGTATCGACCAAATTTTGCTCTTTTTTTCCTTGAACGTCGATTAAAAGTTTATTTAAAGAAGAAGAAATCGTGCCTTTACTTTTAAAATTTAATTGGTGACCAAATTTTGAAACCACACCTTGCAGTGCTTCTAATTTACTCTCGTCTGGCTCATCATGTACCCGATATACAAATGTTTTTTCTGGTTTTTGTTTTCCTATAAATTCTGAAACTTTTCGATTGGCTAACAGCATAAATTCTTCAATTAATTTGTTCGCCTCTTTTGAGGTTTTAAAGAAAACACCTGTAGGATTAGCGTCTTCATCTAAATTAAATTTTACTTCTACTTTATCAAAAGAAATGGCTCCAGATCGCATGCGTTTACCACGCATTATTTTAGCTAATTGGTCTAATTTTAATACTGAATAAGCTATTTCTGGTGTTGTTTTATATGCTTTTCCAGTAAGTGAAACTTCTAATGGAATCGTGGTATCAATTGATGAGATTCCAGCCTGAGAAGGAATGACTGTATTGCGTTCTATAATCGCTTGTGCTTCTTCATAAGCAAAACGAGCATCGCTATAGGTTACTGTTCGTCCAAACCACTCTTTTTTAATTTCTGCTTTATCATTTAAATGAAATACAGCAGAAAAGGTGAATTTTTCTTCATGTGGTCTCAACGAGCAAGCATTATTAGAGAGTATTTCTGGTAACATCGGTACAACACGATCTACTAGATAGACACTGGTGGCACGCTCATAGGCTTCATCGTCTAAAACTGTTCCTTCTTTAAGATAATGCGAAACATCGGCAATATGAATTCCAACTTCATACAATCCATTTTCTAAAACAGTAAACGATAAGGCATCATCAAAATCTTTAGCATCTTTGGGATCAATAGTAAAGGTCAAATCTTTACGCATGTCTCTCCGTTTGGCTATTTCTTCTTCATTAATTGAGGTGTCTATATTATTCGCATAGGCTTCTACTTCATGAGCGAATTCATGTGGTAAACCATATTCGGCTAAAATGGAATGAATCTCTGTATTATGCTCTCCTGGTTTTCCTAACACTTGAAGTACTTTTCCGTTTGGAGAGTCTGACTTATCTGGCCAATCTTCAAGAGAAACCAATACTTTATCGCCATCTTCAGCTTTATTTATTTTATTTATGGGTACAAAAATATCTTTGTACATTTTATTACTATCTGGTACGACAAAAGCATAATTCTTTTTATCATGAATTTGAATAACACCAACATATTCAGATTTAGCTCTCTTAATTATCGAGGTTATTTCTCCTTCTAGTTTTCCTTTTTTTCTGCGTTTATAAACGTATAATTCTACTTCATCGCCATTTAATGCTTTATTTACATTATTTGAAGCAATATAAATATCGTCTTCAAAATCGTCGCAAATCACATAACCATTACCTCTAGATGCGGCATCAAAAATACCAACATGGTACTCGGTATTTACTATCGCTTTATATTTGCCGCGATCGACTTCTTCTATTTCTTGTTTTGCTTTAAGCTGGGTGAGTTTTTTTATAATTTGATTGCGACTGCTAGCATCATTAACACCTAATTTAGAGGCAATTTGTTTATAGTTAAACGTTTTGTTTCTTTCTTTTTTTAAAATACTTAGAATTGTACTAGTGAGTTTAGGAATCTTATTCGAAGATCCTTTTCTTTTTTTCTTTCTTGTCATGTATTATGTAATCATATTCATTCCCTAAGATAGTGGGAATCTTTTTATTTGAGACTTAATAATTAGAGAAGTTTGGTTATTAAGTTAATACAAAGCTACACTTTTAATTTTAAATAAAATATTTATAAACATAATCTACTCCTAAATATATGTTAATCGTGAAAAACTATAGTTCAAATAAGCTATAAACTAACCATAGAAGAAGAAAAATTACTATTAAAAAATTGTAAGCATTTAAAGAGAAACTTTTATATCATTTTGCAGTGTTACACCAGTTCAAATTTACCCATTGATCACAAATAAACTATTGTGTTATAAATTTAATCTATTCATAATTGTTTGTTAATAGTGTAAATTTATAGTACATGTTTCGTCTAAATAAAAAAAGAAAGTTATGAAAAAGTTAGTAGAAAAATTATCGGAATTGAAGAAAAAACTTTCATTTGTTTTATTACAATTAGCTATAGCAAGTAGCTATGCAATAAATAGATAGAATATATTTTTCTGAAATTAAAAAAAGCTTGTAGATAGGATCTGCAAGCTTTTTTTGGCATTATTTTGTTTATATGGCCCTATCTTATTTGCTCAACAAAAATGCAAAGAATAAGATAATTATGAGGAGTAATAGCTATTAATTTAAATTTTTATATACAGGAAAAATGGCTTACTTTTAAATAACAAACGCTACACTCAATGAAAACCTTCTTTTCTCTCTTTTTCTTACTAATAACCTCATTAGTTCATACTCAAAATACGATACAATCTCCTAAAGGATTTTTAGGCTATGACCTTGGTAGTCAATTTACTCGACATGCCGATGTGGTTAACTATTTTAATCATGTTGCTCAACATTCTAATTGGGTGACTTATGTAAACTATGGAAAAACAAATGAGCGACGTCCATTAACCTATGCGGTAATAACAAGCCCAGAAAATCAAAAAAATATAGAAAACATAAGATTAAATCATCTTAAAAGTGCCGGAATTATTGAAGGTAGTGGAACTTCAGAAATAGCAATAGTTTGGTTGAGTTATAACGTACATGGAAATGAAGCCTCGAGTACAGAGGCGGCAATGAAAACGCTCTATGAACTCATTACTAAAAAAAAAGACTGGTTACAAAACACCGTTGTTATTTTAGACCCGTGTATAAACCCAGATGGACGAGATCGTTATGTAAATTGGTATAACCAAACAAAGGCAACACCTTACAATACCAATCAAAATGCTAGCGAACATTATGAGCCTTGGCCTGGAGGGCGCCCCAATCATTACTTATTCGATTTAAATAGAGATTGGGCATGGGCGACGCAAATAGAATCTTCGAGTCGATTAGTCGCTTATAACAAATGGATGCCGCATATACATGTCGATTTTCATGAACAAGGCATTAACGAGCCTTATTATTTTGCACCAGCTGCCGAGCCTTTTCATGAAATTATTACGCCTTGGCAACGCGATTTTCAAACCCAAATAGGTAAAAATCATGCTAAGTATTTTGATGCCGAAGGTTGGTTATATTTTACCAGAGAACGTTTTGATTTATTATACCCAAGTTATGGCGATACTTATCCTACATTTGTTGGCGCTATAGGAATGACTTATGAGCAAGCTGGACATGGAAGAGCAGGTTTAGGAATTCAAACCGATGAAGGTTATGTACTTACTCTAAAAGATCGCGTACAACACCACACTACTACTGGTTTATCTACAGTAGAAATGGCCTCTAAAAATGTGCAAAAATTAAATACTGAGTTTAAATCCTTTTTTTCTAATAACACTTTTAAATACAAGAGCTATGCTTTAAATGGTGAAGCAGATAAAATAGAAAAACTAACCCAATTATTAGATAAACACGATATTAAATATGGCTATTCAAATGCTAATAAAATAAGTGGTTTTAACTTTAAAGAAAATAAAAAAGGAACGATTAACGGAAATGGGGCTTTAATTGTAAGTACCAATCAGCCTAAAGGCAAAATGGTAAAAGTGCTTTTTGAACCCAATGCCAAATTAAGTAATCCGCTTACTTACGACATTACTGCTTGGAGTATTCCTCATGCCTATGGTTTAGACGCTATTGCTTCCACCTCATTAATTTCTGCTAATGGCACTAAAAAAGAGGTACCTATTAACAACCTTTCAAATAAAGAAGGCGCAGGTTATATTACGAAATGGAATAGTATAAATGATGCTGCTTTTCTTTCTGAACTTTTACAACATAATATTAGAGTACGATTTAGTGAAAAAGACTTTTCTAATAACAAGCAAAACTTTAAAAAAGGGAGCTTAATTATTACTAAAAGCGATAATAAGAAAATAGAAAATTACGATACCAAATTAATTAATCTTGCAAATAAACATGCACGTAAATTGCACATCGCAACTTCTGGTTTTGCTTCACAAGGGGTCGATTTTGGTTCTCCTGAAGTAAAATTAATAAATAAGCAAAATATTGCCGTTTTGAAAGGCAAATACACCTCCTCATTAAGTTATGGCGAATTATGGCATTTCTTTGAACAGCAATTAAATTACCCTATCACTTCTATAGATACCGATTACTTTAAAAAAATACCTTTAAACCTTTATGATGTTTTAATTCTTCCCAACGGGAATTACAAAACTTATTTAGACGAAACGGCTATAAAAAAGCTAAAAAAATGGATGAGTAATGGTGGTAAAGTTATTGCCATAGGAAATGCAGTAGGCGTATTTGCAGAAAAAAAAGGATTCGATTTAAAAAAACATAATTCGCAAGAAAAGGAATTAGATTCTATTACGGTAGGTAATCTTACACCCTACGATGAAAGAGAAAAAACAAGCGTTAAAAATTTTATTACCGGAAGTATTTTTAAAACAACCGTAGATGCTTCTCACCCCATGGCTTTTGGATACGATACTAATTATTTTAGTTTAAAAATAGGAAATAGTGCCTATCAATTTTTAGAAAAAGGTTACAATATTGCTTACATACAAGAGCCCACAAACGTTTCTGGTTTTGCTGGAAATAAAGCTTTAAAAGGGCTAAAAAACTCTTTAGTTTTTGGGGAAGCTAAAATAGGTAAAGGCAGTATTATTTATATGGTAGATAATCCTTTATTTAGATCGTTTTGGGAAAATGGTAAGCTTTTCTTAGTTAATGCCATTTTTTTTGCGAACCATAATACTTTTAGATTATAAGTCTATTATTAATTAAAAAATACATTTAATCAGTTTTATTTGCTTTTAATCGATATTTTATTATATTTGTAATCCAAACTAACGGATCGTACTTTTTTCGAAAGTATAGAGAAAAGTACGATTGCTAACCTGCTTAAATGGATTTAAAACAACAACTTGTATTTTGTAAGCAATGCGAGAAAAGGGCATTTAACGACCTTGAAATAATATGCTCTTTAACGAAACGAAAACCAACGTTTCAACACCGTTGTAATGACTTCTCAATAGATTTTAAGGAAACCCAAAGAATGGCATCGAAAACAAAAGAGATCAAGACTGAAAATACAGATAGTAACCATACTATTTGGATTTATCTAGGGGTGGCTTTAATTATAATTAGACTAATTATGCGATTAATGAGTAACTAAAAAAACCTTATCCACAACTATATCATATAATACTATTTTTCTTTTAAAAATTTAATAAAATAATGATGATTATAATAGCCTGTTCATAGCGGTATAACTTTTATGAGAATAAGTTTGATAAATTAATTATCTCTTTATATTAACAAGTTATTAAAAATCTAACATATTGCTATTTAAGTGTTTTGTTTTCGCAATTCACAATTGTTTATAATCGCTATTAACGTATAAATTTTAATAAGTATTTAAAATTTTTATGTTAGTATCCTCTCTTTTTTATATGATAACTCTACCAAAAAAAGAGGCTAACTTTTTTGGTTATTTAAAGGATTTTTTTGTTTGGAATTTTTATTTATAAAACCTAATAAAAATTTAATAAAAAGTTAAAAGACTGTTAACAATTACATCATGTAATAACTAACAGTCTTTTATTTTTTTGTTAAAAAAGTATTTTTTAAGCTCTTACTTTTTTATAATTTTTTTACTAAAAGAGCCCTTATCAGTCTCAATATTAACAAAGTATAAACCACTATTTAAAGCAGATATGTCAAGACTAGTATTTAAGCTACTTACTTGTTTTAAAGGGATTACAGTTCTTCCCGATACATCTGTAATCGTGTAAGAATTAATGGTATTGTTGGCAGAACTAATGCTTATATTATTGCTAGCTGGATTTGGGAAAACATTAGTTGTGTTTTTTAGATCAAACTCATTAGTGGACAAAGGACTTGGTTCTGTTACTAAAACTAAATCTGAAAAATTTAATTCTCCAGTTTGGTTTAACCAAATGGAATATACTCCTGCTGGTAAAGGGCCCGTGAAACCTTCAGCACCAGCAAGTTGCCCCATATCTTGTAATATATCCAAACCTTCATCATCAAAGCCATATACCTTACCACCTAACAAATCACCAGCAGGTGTATTAGCACTATCATTAGGAAAACTATTTCCAGCTATAATGCCTATAAAAGCGTTATTATTATCCACATCATCAGCGTCATATAAATCGACTATAATTTCAGACAACTGCATACCATTAGGTACTTCGAAAGTAAAATAATCTCTATTATTAGCACCGTCTATACCTTCCTGAACCGTGGTAAAGATATTTTCTCCTTCAAAAAGAGTAAATGTACCGGTAGGTTTCATGTGGTCACCAGATAATTCACTATTTGTTTCCTCTTCCCATAGAAAAAAGAATTCGAAAAACTCTGGCTCTATAAAGAGATCAAGCCTCTGACTAGAGAACCCACCTGTTTGATTTAACCAAATCGTGTAAGTGCCTTCTGTTAATATACTGGTATACCCTTCAGCACCCTCAAGAAATCCCATTCTGTTTAAAATAGAAAACTCTTCGTCTTCTGCACCAAAAACAGTACCACCTAACAAATCTGACGCCATTGTAGAATTGGCATCTTTAGTAAAACTACTACCTCTTTGTATGCCAATAAAAGATTTATTAGCGGGGTCATCAACTTGGTGTTCTCTAACAAAAATATCGGTAAGAACATAGCCATCAGGAACGGTAAAGGTAAAATAATCAACATCTCTAGGCATTCCCAGTTGGCTTGAAGTAACTTCAGATCTTCCTTCTACCATATCAAAAGAAATTAAAGTAGGGTTCATAAAATCACTGGACAAATCACCATCTGTACCTTCATCATAGACTTGAGCGATTGCAGATAATGATAAAAATGACAATAAAGTAAAGAATAATTTTTTTTTCATAATTTTTAGTTTAACGCTGAAAAATACTCACTTATTAGGTATTTCCGCACTGCAAATTTAGCACATTAGGATTAAACCCCACAAATAATTAAGATTTCTATAAGAATAGTTTAATACATTTTATAGTCAGTAGAGGTATTAATTTTATAATAAAGACTTTTTTAATTTTTTGAAATGAATGCCATTTCAATTTATAAGATTGAGAACTATTATTTATTAACTTTACCCTTTTAAATAATGCTATAACGCCATAGAAGTGGCGACAGAACAATTATCTTTCTCTTTATTATGAAGTAGAAAGAAAAAAAAGTATTTTGTTATGGTAATTTAAAGAACTTAAAAGGGATAAAAAAGAGCGCATTATGACTATTTCAATAGGAAACGATCACGCAGGTACCGATTATAAATTTGCAATATTAAAACACCTAGAATCCAAAGGAATTACTATGAACAATTATGGAACAGATGCTAAGGATAGTGTTGATTATCCAGACTTTGTTCATCCAGTAGCTAAAGATATAGAAAATGGAAAAGTAGATTTAGGAATTTTAATTTGCGGGAGCGCAAATGGCGTGGCTATGACGGCAAATAAATATCAAAAAGTGAGAGCTGGTTTATGTTGGACTAAAGAAATTGTATCGCTTATAAAACAACACAATAATGCAAATGTATTATGTATTCCTGCCCGTTTTACATCGATACCTCAAGCAATACAGATGGTAGATACTTTTTTAAACACTAAATTTGAAGGTGGGCGTCATCAAAATCGCGTGAATAAAATTCCTGCCCAATGCTAAATGGGTCACTCTCATACACATAATCATTCTCACCATGATCATGGCGACTTAAAAGGACGCAACCTTTTTATTTCTATTATTTTAAATATTATAATAACTGTCGCTCAAGTTATAGGAGGCATACTATCTGGTAGTTTAAGTTTATTAAGTGATGCGCTACATAATTTTAGCGACGTTATTTCTTTAATTATAAGCTATATTGCAAATAGGCTATCAAAAAAAGAAGCCTCGCTCCGCAGGACATTTGGTTATAAGCGGGCTGAAATATTAGCGGCTTTTATTAATGCGGCAACACTTATAATTGTGGCTATTCTTTTAATTTTTGAAGTTATTGAACGCTTTAAAAACCCTCAGGAAATAGAATCTAACCTTGTAATATGGCTTTCTCTTTTAGGGATTCTTGCAAATGGGTTTAGTGTCTTGCTTCTTAAAAAAGAGGCGAACACCAATATGAATATGCGTAGTGCCTATTTACATTTATTCACAGATATGATGGCAAGTGTTGCTGTTTTAATTGGAGGTATTTTAATGAAATATTACCAAGTCTATTGGGTAGATAGTTTGCTAACCTTGGCGATTGTTCTCTATTTAATTTGGATGGGGTTCGATTTACTTAAAGCATCTACAAAAGTACTTATGTTATTTACCCCCGAAGCCATTCCTGTTGAAGATATTATAGAAGAATTAAATAGTTTTGATGAAATAAAAAACATACACCATGTGCACGTTTGGCAATTAAATGAAGATGAAATTCATTTTGAGGCGCATATCGATTTTAATAAAGACATTAAACTTTCTGAATTTGATAGCATATTGAATGAAATCGAGGCGCTTTTGTTAACTAAATTTCAAATTAATCACGTTAATATTCAACCAGAGTTTAGTAAACCAGATGCTAAAGATGTGATTGTACAGGATTAGGAAAATGTTATTATATACGCCATTTTATGCTAGAAATAAAAATAAAGACTTTTCAAGAATTATCTGCTCAAGAGTTGTACGAATTACTTCAATTAAGAAGCGAGGTATTTGTTGTTGAACAAGATTGTGTTTATCAAGATATTGATGGAAAAGATGATAAAGCATTACACATCCTAGGGTTTAAAGCTAAAAAAATTGTAGCCTATACCAGAGTTTTTAAACCAGGAGATTATTTTAAACATGCTAGTATTGGTAGAGTAGTCGTTGCCAAACCAGAAAGAGCCTTTAAATATGGCTACACGATTATGAATGCCTCAATACAAGCCATAAAAGAGCATTATAATGAAACAATAATTCATTTGTCTGCTCAATGTTACTTGAAACGGTTTTATAATAATCTTGGGTTTTATGAAGTAGGAGAGGAGTACCTTGAAGATGGGATACCCCATGTAGGCATGTTAAAAAAATAAAAAACCCAGGCGTTTAATTCCTGGGTTTTTATCAAGACTAAGAGAGAGTTGTTATTATTTTCCTTTTTCAATACATCTTGATTTAATAATTGGTTGTTTATGGGAGAAGTAAATATTTTATGGTTGCTACTGTTTTTTATTTAATTGTTCTAACAAATAATTCCACGCTTCTATCGTCTTTGTTATTGCCGCCTAATTTCTTTAAGCTTTTTTAAACCTTTAGGCATAATTCTAGAGGCATTAACCCCTTGCTTTACTGAGTAATCGTGGATAAATTTAGTTCGTACTTGGCTTAGTTTTTTCTTCCCTGTTTCTTTACCTCTGGCATCAACACCTCCTTTAAGGGTAAAGTGGCTACCTTTTTTAGCTCCTCTACCATTACAAAACCTATGCGAGACATTATCGATATCTACAGTTTCAATAATTCTAGTAAAAGCGATAAGCTTAGCAAAATATTTAGTAGTACTGGTATGAGAATCTGTATTAAAGATAGCCTCATGCGATAATAAAGAAGTATTCGCATTGGTCACAGAAATATTTTCATTTCCAAAAGCAAACGAGAAAGAAAAAATTAAAACGATAGTAGTTAAGTAGGTTTTCATAATTTTATAGATTTGTTGGGCTCCGTAAACATAACATCGAGAAGCGTTTCATAAGCAAAAAACTTGTTGATCTACCAATAATCATGGATAAAACGCTTAAAAATAGATTAAGTGCAACATAAATTCGACAAAAATCACGGTTGTACACACATAAAAATGTGCGCTTCATGGAGTTGGTTGACTGCGCTGTTAGAAATGCTCTGGGTTTTTGTAGCATTTTATATAGGTTCAGCTATAACTTTGAAATAGAAAAGAAAAATGGGCGTTTTAATAGATCCATTTCAAATTTAAAAAGGTTGAGGTATTAAAAAAGCCACTTATACGACAGCATAAGTGGCTTTTTTAAACGTTATATTAATGATGTAACTAATCACGTTTTACTAAATTCTTACCCACGTAAGTAATGAGGATTTCAACTCTTCTGTCTTTTTCAGGTTCGCCACCAAGAGGAAACTTACGTCTTAAGCCAACATATTTCATACGCCTTTTATTCACCCCTCTTTTGGCTAAGTAATCATAGATAAATTTAGCACGGGCGACCGAGAGGTTACGTTTTTTAGTTTTTTTATCTACAGCATCTCTACTCATTTTAGTGCAGCAAACATGACCTTGTATGGTAAAATAAATATTATCGTGTTTCAGCATTATTTTAGCTATTTCCATAAGTACAGGTTTAGATTCTTTAGTAATCACACTATAACCCGTTTTAAAGTAAAGTTTATCTAATCGTATTTTATCACCAACGTTAACACTCCCTTTGGTAATATCGTCTGTTGTTTTTTGTTTGGTATCCGTTACCTTTTTTTCTTCAGGTTCTAATTTTTCTTCTGGTTTAGGGGAAACAATGATTTCTACTTTACGGTTAAGGCCTCTAATTTTGTGTAAGTTCTCTTTAGAAACAATTTTAAGGAGCACCTCTCCTTTTCCATCTACATTAGTAATTAAATCGTTATTTATGCCGTAGCCTGAAAAAACTTCTTTAATGGCCTCTGCGCGGTTTTGGGATAATGTTTGGTTATAATTATTAGAACCTCTGTCATCGGTAAAACCGTAAATGGAAACTTTTCCTATATTAACGTCGTCTAAAGATTCAATAAAGAGTAACAATCTGTTTTCTTCGGTAAGGGGAACATCATATTTGTCTGTGTCAAAATACACTTCATGGGTAAGATCTTTTTGTTCTTTTTGAGCAAAAGTGACATTTGAAATACAAAATAATGCTAATAGTAATTTTTTCATTGGATTTGTTTTGGGCTTATAAGCTTTCTTATTAATTATTTTAAATAACTTTCATATTTATTAGGTTTAGAGAGAATTTCATTGGCTTTTTTAATTTCTGCATTATGAACTTTATAATATTCATATAGCCCCTCTCTGTAAACATATCGTTTTACAATCTCATCAGTCAATAGCCCTATTAATTGGGTTTTATTTTCATCTATCGCAGAGGTTTTAGAATTATTAAGATTGTTAATTAAGGTGTTATAGTCGCGCTTAATGTCATCGTCTAAATTTTCGGTTTTGGCAATTTCTAATGCTTTAGCCAAAGATTTTTCTGTTTCTGTTTCAAAAGAAAAGTCGCTTGACCTCACATAATTCTTAAAATCTGAAAAATCCTTATCGGTAAATTTAAAGGTATTGATGTCATCAATTTTATTGCTGTAATAATATTTCGTAGCAAAATCAAAAACGCTTTGACTGCCTAATAAAGCATTTGTAATTGCCGAATTCTTCGTATTTTCTAGTGCTTCATCGGGAAAGACACCGCCGCCATCGAACACTTTTCTTCCATTTTTGGTTTTAAAGGCATTGTAGTCTTTTTGTTTAACCCTTACAGCATTTCCTTTATCGTCTTTATTCCAATAGTCTAAGGCTTGAATACAACGACCTGAAGGGGTATAATACCTGGAAATGGTAACCTTTAATTGCGTTCCATAGGTTAATTTTTTTGGGCGCTGCACAAGCCCTTTCCCAAAACTTCTTGAACCAACAATAACGCCTCGATCTAAATCTTGTAAAGTACCAGATACAATTTCACTAGCAGAAGCGCTTCTACCATTAATGAGCACAACCACAGGAATTTCGGTATCTATAGGTTCGTTTTTAGTATAATAGGTTTTATTGTATTTTTTTACTTTAGATTTAGTCGTCACCACAAGTTGGCCACTAGGTACAAAAAGATTAACCACATTTACGGCTTCACGTAACAGGCCTCCTGGGTTTCCTCTTAAATCAAGAATAATTCGCTCGGCACCCTGAGCTTTGAGGTCTTTTAAAGCATAACCTGTTTGAGAAGAGGCTTTGGAATTAAACTTTTTAAGAACAATATATCCTGTTTTATCATCGATCATTGAGAAGTGCGGTACGGCATCAATTTCTATTTCACTACGTTTAATTTTAGCCGTATTTGTTTTGCCTTGCCTCATATAAGTCACTTGAAACTCTGAATTTGGAACGCCTTTTAGGAGGTTAGAGGCATCGTCCTTATAGGTTGATAAATCGACACCATCAATTTTTATAATTTCATCTCCAGCTTTTAAACCCGCTTTGTCTGCAGGATAGTCTTTGTAAGGCTCTATAACGATTAACTTGTCTTTTAGTGTTCTTATGCTAGCGCCAACACCCGTATAATCTCCGGTGCGTTTAATACGCTCTGCTTCTACGTCTTGTTCGTTGTAGAAACGGGTGTAAGGATCAAGCTCATTAAGCATGTTTTTAATGGCATTGTCCATAAGCTCACCAGGGTTGGTCTCATCGACATAATTCATGTTTAACTCTTTAAACAGCGTTGTAAAAATTTCTATTTGCTTCGCTATTTCAAAAAAATCGCTTTTGAAAGAAGTTCCAGTAAATAGAATAACAATGGTGAAGACAGGAATTAATACGCGACGTTTAAGTAAATTTTTCATTTTATTTTTTCAAGGCTAATTAGGATAAAATGCATAAGGAATGACATTAATTAGGCCATTCCAAGCATCAAATAGAGCTAAATATAAGTCAATAAATCCATATTTCACAAGATTATAACAATTTCGTTATTTGGCATTCGTTTTTTTAATCAGTTTTTCAAAGAGGACCTTCATTTTAAGATCAATCGTTTTATAATCAGGCATTTCTTTTCCAATATACAGTATCATAAACGTGTAATACTCTAGCTTGTTGTCTTTTAGAAACGATTTATTTAAGCGATAAGCTTCTCTAAGTAGTCGTTTTATGCGAATGCGGTGCACTGCTTTTTTAAACTTACGCTTACTTACTGAAACCCCTACTTTACGTTTGTGATCTTCAACTGTATAAATTAACTGCAAAGGGTGTGCCGAAATTGATTTTCCTTCAAAAAATAATTGATCAATCGTTTTTTTGCACTTTAGTTTTTCAGCTTTGTTATACGTTAATTTCATAGAAGTGTTAAAGGTAAAAAGGTTTGAACAATAAAAAAACCACTTCGCTTCTTAAGTGGTTTTTAGATCCTGATTTAACTCTTTTTAGTTTACTGTAAAAAACCGTTACCCTAATTTAACGTGATTTCTAAAATACAAGGATTTAGAATGAAAAAGCCGTCAAATTGAGTGATTTTTCAAAGTGAAACGAAGAAAAATAGTATCGAAATTAGGCTTTTTATTGAAAATTTACTGGTCTTCGATACAATTTTCTATCGAAAATCACCACCATTGAAGTGTTTAGTAACTCGTGGTATTTTAAGTAATTTAATAAGATGACTACCATTTATCAATGGATCGAACAGATATTAGAATTGCTTTAAAACACTCATTTATGTAGCTAATATGATTTTTTAATGGCCTACCGAAAGTTTGACGTAAAATTTGAAGTGAAGATGCCGTAGAATTTCAGGCTGTTTGAGCGCAGCGAGTTTCTGAAATTCAGGCATCGAACAAAAAATTTAGTCAAAGTTTCGTAAGCCTAGCCTTTTTTGTTTCTTTTTTTGGCAATGAAAAAAAGAAAAGACTACTGTTTTTTTTAAGGAGGCTACAGAGAAGCTACTATTATCTCACGTCAAATTCCTTGGCTAAATAAAATTTTTATCACAAGCCTGTGACTGATGTAAATTTTCGTATGTCGAACTCCTTTAATTTAGTTTTTATTATTTTCCTTATTAACGTCAGCCATTAGGTTTTTAGGATCTATTTCAACGGTTTGTATGTCTTTTTTTGTTTTAAAACGATAAGTAGGATAGGCCCAAGCCCAATCGCCTATAACAGTGGCATTGGTGGGTTTTTCTCCTCGCATCATTTGCAGGGGAATGTAAAATTCTTCAGTAGAACCGTCGTTATAAGTTACTTTAAGATCTATAGGCATTGGCATTAAACCAATGCGTTCTAAGGTGATTTCTTTATTATTAACCGCTTTAACAGCATAATCAATCGTATTTGTTGTTTGGGTCCAATCCATTAAGTACCAATCCAGTTCTAAATTAGAGACCTCTTCAGCACAACGAATAAAATCATTTGGTGTAGGGTGTTTAAAAGACCACTTATTAAAATAGAGTTTAAGTGTATTCTCTAAGTTTTCTTTTCCAATAACATAAGCTAATTGCGCTAAGAACACATCGCCTTTAGCATATGCAGTAGTGCCATAAGCCGCATTATACTCATAACGATCGGAATGGGTGGTTTGTGGTTGTTCTTTTCCAGATTTTGCTAGACCAAAATAACCTTTATAAGAGGGTAAAGAAGGGTTTTCCCTACCTCTATTCAATAAGGTATTCATTGCACGACCACTAATGTAGGTCGTAAAACCTTCATCCATCCATTCGTGTTTGCCTTCGTTTGTGGCTAATAAAAACTGAAACCAAGTATGTGCTAATTCGTGAGCAGTGACCCCTAATAAACTATTAAATTTTCTTTTTCCTGTAATAAGGGTACACATGGCATACTCCATACCTCCATCTCCACCTTGAATAACAGAGTATTGTTTGTATGGGTATGCTCCAATATTTTCACTAAAATAGTCCATAAGCTCTACTGTTTTGGGTTGTAAAGCCTTCCAGTTTTCTTTTAACTCAGGATCGTTTTTGTAAAAGAAATGCAGTAAGGGCCCGTTAGGAACTTGCATAGTATCATGAATATAATCTTTATCTGCAGCCCAAGTAAAATCGTGTACGTTTGGGGCTTTAAAATGCCAAGTGAGTTTATCACCACTTGGTCTATTTACAGCACCAGTTTCATAACCGTGGCCAATCTCATTTGGGTTTTGCAAATACCCAGATCCGCCAACAACATAGTCTTTGTCTATCGTAAGTTTTAAATCGAAATCCCCCCAAACGCCATGAAACTCTCTCGCAATATAGGGATCGGCATGCCACCCTTGAAAATCGTATTCGGCAAGTTTAGGGTACCATTGGGTCATAGAATAGGCAACACCTTCTTTATTGTTTCTTCCAGAACGGCGAATTTGTAATGGCACTTGCGCATTAAAAACCATATCGAAAGTTGTGCTTTCTCCTGGCATTATAGATTTTGGTAAGGTGACTTCTAAAACGGTTCCTACGGTTTCATAATTCACCTTTTTTCCATCCTGTTTTAGCGAGGTTACCTTAATATAACCTATTTCATTGGGCGATAGTTTACTTATTCGGTTTTTTACTCTTTTATCGGGATCTGCTATTGTACGGGAACGCACATCCATTTCACTTCCAGGTTGGAAAGCATTAAAGTATAAATGATAAAACACTTTATTAAGAACATCTGGAGAATTGTTAGTATACACCAGCTTTTGAATCCCTTTGTATTGATGTGTTTTTACATCCATGTCGATCTCCATTTTATAATCGACATGTTGTTGCCAATATAAATTCTTAGGCAATATAGATGTATTCGTGCTTATCGCATTATTTGCTTTAGTTGAATAGGTTGTCGTTTTATTATTTACGCTTTTAGAAGCGTTACATGAAACCATAAAAGAAAGTACGAAACTAAAAACGGCTATTTTTTTCATTAAAAACTTTATTTTTCCCCCTGTATTCCCACATCTTTGAGAATAAGCAAAGGGACATTGAATGTATTCGTTTAAACTTTTAAAGTGGCTAAAAATTGCTCTCCTGCGTTTTAATTTAGCCTTTAAGCATGCTGTAACGATATATACCACTTAAAAAACGCGTTAACAACACCCCAAAAGTTAATTTTCGCCTAAATCTAAAAAGTTTAAACGAGTTCTACAATTAAAACAGTTTAACTTCAATTTTTGTTGAAGTTTTACGGGTTACTTTTACAGTTGAGAAGCCATTATTAAGGCATTATAAGCATTAACTATTTTTCCAGATTTAGAAACCTCTGAAAGTGATTTTATATTATTGGGATCTCCTCCAACTACCACTTTGGTTGATAATGGCAAACCAGAATTTAAAATAATTTGTTTTACTTGTTTGCCTTTTAATTTAGGGTATTGCGACAAAATTAAAGCAGCAACCCCAGCTACGGCAGGCGCCGCCATAGAAGTCCCGCTGTTAGGTTTATATTCATTTTCAGGTACCGTTGAATATATTTTACCTCCTGGCGCGAACACATCAACATTATTTTTTCCATAATTAGAAAAATTAGCAACGATTTCGCTACCATATTTAGATTCTAATGCACCTACAGTAATAGTCGTTTCAGAAACTTCAGGGCCATTGTTTACATTATCGTCTGGAAAATTAGGCGACACGTCTACATTTTCGCCAGAGTTTCCTGCAGCATGAACAAAAATAACACCTTTCTTAGAAGCGTAAGCTTGGGCATCTCTTACCCAATCGCTATGCGGAGAGTAGCTTTTTCCAAAGCTTCCGTTTATCACCTTAGCACCATTATCTACAGCGTAACGAATCGCCAAAGCAATGTCTTTATCATACTCATCGCCATTAGGCACTGCTCTTAAACTCATTATTTTAACATTGTTTGCCACACCATTAGCGCCTTTGCCATTATTGCGCTCGGCGGCTATAATCCCAGCAACGTGAGTGCCGTGGCTTTCCGATTTTTTTACTGGCATAACATTGCCATTGCCATAGCCTATATCATTTAGATCATTAATATTATCTCCTGTTTTGCGACCTTTAAAATCTTTATTAAGATTAAAATTTAATTGATCTGTAAAATGATCTAAACCGCCTTTTATTTCTTTTATAGCCACTTCCAGAGAGTCCAATTTATTCCTGTAAGCAAAGTTAGCCACCTGAATCGCCTGTTTTAACTGCTCATTTTCAGTTTTTATAGCATTAACTTCTTCCTGTGTATAATCCGATTTTTTAAAATGTTTGGTTAACAAATTGTGCGCACCAGAAAATTGTTGGTAAAGCTGGTCATAACGTTCTTTGTTTTGAAGCGCTTCTTTGTGTTTCTTATCAAGTTCTGCTTTGGCTTCATTATATCTGGGGTCGCTGGTATTTCCGCTAGCCACTAAACGTACAAATTCTAATTGCTCATCATAACCGTCCCCCAAGAAATTCCAACCATGGATATCATCTATATAGCCATTATTATCATCGTCTTTTCCATTTCCTGCAATTTCTTTTCTATTGGTCCAAATCACCCCATCTAAATCTTCATGTTTAATATCTATACCAGAATCGATCACTGCAACAATAACCGTTTGTCCTTTTTTTCCTTTAATAATTTCAGAATAAGCCTTGTCGACACTCATGCCAGGAATGGTATCTTTTTTAAGGTCTAAATGCCCCCAATTATGTTGCTCTTTTTCGGTTAAAGGCGTTTCTTTTATAGGGGTATTGTCTATATTTTCTATGGGTGTAGAAAGAATTGGCGCGACACTACCACAGCCAGATAATAGTATTCCGGCCAGTGTTGAAAACAAGATAGGTTTATTAATGAAGCTCATTTTAAATTTGTTTTTAGTTAAAAATATCTTTGCAAGTATAGGTGTTTTTTAGTCGAACCCCTTTTTGCGTATGCTGCACGGTAATTATTTCGTTATGCGCATCGTGTTCCAAAAATAAGTAATAATTATGATCTGCTGCGAGATTCAAGAATTTTTCTTTTTCATCTAAAGTAAGTAATGGTCTTGTGTCGTAACCCATTACAAACGGAATTGGTAAATGCCCAACTGTTGGTAATAAATCGGCCATAAAACAAATGGTTTTTCCTTTATAATTTATCATAGGAATCATTTGCTTTTCGGTATGGCCATTGGCGAAGAAAATATCGAAGCCTAAATCGGCGTTTTTTAAAATTTCTCCAGTACTTGGAAGCTTAGTAAATTTTAACTGTCCGCAATCTTCCATGGGTAAGATATTTTCTTTTAAAAACGACGCTTTTTCTCTACGATTAGGTTGTGTCGCCCATTCCCAATGGTTTTTATTACTCCAAAAATGCGCATTTTTAAAAGCAGGCTCTAACAATGTTCTGTCTTTATTGTATTGAATGCTACCACCGCAGTGGTCAAAATGAAGGTGCGTTAGAAACACATCGGTGATGTCGTCTCTACTAAAACCATGGCTTGCTAGAGATTTATCAATGGTGTCATTTCCCCATAAATGGTAATAACTGTAAAATTTATCACTTTGTTTATTGCCCATGCCCGTATCGATTAAAATAAGTCGCTTGCCATTTTCAATTAACAAGCAACGCGCAGCGATATCTATCATGTTATTAGCGTCTGCAGGGTTTGTGCGCATCCATAAGGATTTTGGTACCACTCCAAACATGGCACCACCATCTAACTTAAAGTGGCCAGCATTTACGGGGTATAAAGTCATATTATTTTATTTGTGAAAAAAAAGCCTGTAACAAGCAATGCTCACTGTAAAAATCGCATAAAAATACTTAAAACATTAAAAATTGTACACAATTTAACACGATTGGGTTTTTAGATTCTACTGAAAGTTCTTGGTTTTAAGGGTTAAGGAGATATAAAACACAAACTATGCTACCTCATTAGAGCAAAGTCCAATCAGTCTTAGATTTAATTAAAAATAAGGAATGTCTAATTTTGAATTAATAGTAGTAACAATTAATACTGCGCATCTTAATTATTCGTTAGTATAGAGGTAGGATGACTTTTAGGGCTAAAACAAGAGAAGTATCTCTAGATTCATGAATTTGGAGTCCAAATTCATGAATTTCGTGTTATATTTTTTCTTTGTAAAACGCAGTGAATAAAAGGTTTTCGATTTATTTCATGTAGTTATCGCACCAAAAGGCGACGTTCTTTTTTTAAAGCCTTTAAAAAGGGTTAAAAAAGAGGCGATTAGTCGTATTTTTCTGACTTGTTTTTAAATAAAAAAACAACTCAACAATAAAAAAAGAGATTAAACGATTGTTTTAAATGGCGTTGAAATAAAAATGTATTTTCGCGCTTCTAACTGCAAAGTTTCAATGAGATATAATTATTTATTCGCTTTATTGATTGGCTTTATTGCTCAAGTTAGTGTTTTTGGGCAAGAACGCAATACAGATTCTTTAGCAGAGAAAAGTTATGCAGAATTAAAAGCTTTATTTTATAATACTGCTATAAAAAATGATTCTCTTGCAAAAAAAATTGCCAATTATACTTTAAAGAAAGCAACAAAAGACAAAAATTATAAGGCAGTTGCTAACAGTTATATTCGTATACATTATATTTTTGAATTCAACTATGACCTTGCTGAAAAATATATAGACAGTAGCATTAGTGTATGTAAAACTCATAATTTAGATGAATTACTGGCTGAAAATTATTATAATAAGGGAAACTTGCATTACAGATCTGAAAGGTATAGCAGTGCCCTAGATTATTATTTAAAATCTAGAGATTACTACAAAAATAAACGTGAGAGTTCATATTATGCTCTACACTATAGTGTTGGCCTTTTAAAATTTAGAATACAATCACATGAAGAAGCACTAGAGATTTATAAAGAATGTTTAGCTTACTATGAAAAAAACATAGGTGAAAAAGGATCTTCAACATATTATAAATACTTGAGTAATTTACGCACTATAGCTATTGCTTACATTGCTAATAACAAGTTAGATTCTGCTTCATCTATAAATATGAAAGGTTATAAATTAGCTAGTTTAGACCCCGATTACGATGAATTAAATTTCACCCATATAGAAGGAGGGAATCAATTTCATCGGGGAAACTACAAAGCTGCTGAAGACAGTATTATTAAATCACTTCCTCTTTTAAAAAGGTTTGAAACTAAAGGTGATTTAGCTATTGCTTATGGTTATTTGGGAAACATATACCATAAATATGGCGAATTAAGTAAGTCTATTTCTTATTTCAAGAAAGTTGATAGTATTTATGTTAGCTACAAATGTCTTACCCCAGACCCGCGAGGAATCTATGAAAAGTTAATACGGTATCACAAAGACAAAAAGAATTTAAAACAACAATTGTATTATACTGAACAATTACTAGAAATTGATAGTGTATTAACCAAAGATTATAGAATTATTAATAAAAAATATAAAGAATACGATGTCTCTAATTTAACAACAGAAAAAGAAAGGTTAAAATCCCTTTTAAACAAGGAGAAAAATACTTTTAGTAAAAACATCATGCTTCTTTCCTTATTTATATTCTTACTAACAGCGGTATTTATTTATTTATATAGAAAAAAAATAAAGAATGAAAAACGGTTTTATCAGATTATAAACGAATTAAAATTAAAAAAGGAAAATCCGGAGGTTATTTTAGTTAAAAAAGCAACGAAAGCGATATTAGATATAGATAAAAAATTAATAGATCAAATTCTGGAAGACTTATTATTATTTGAGAAAAATAAAGATTATTTGAAGCCAAAACTATCACTAAATAAATTGGCAAAAGACTTGAATACTAACTCTAAATATTTATCAAAAGTTATTAATAAATATAAGTCTAAAACCTTTAGCAATTATATAAACAATTTAAGAATAGAATATGTAATGCAAGAATTGCAAATTAATTCAAAATATAGAAACTATACTATAAAAGCTATTGCGGAAGAAGGGGGTTTTACTAACACTGAAACCTTTACTAAAGCTTTTTCTAAAAAAAATGGAATCACCGTTTCTTATTTTATAAAAAAATTAGAAAAGTGAATTTTGCACTAAAGTTAGCTTTCTATTTTCCATGAAAATAGAAAGCTAACTACAAAAAACATGTTAGTACGATCATTAAATTGGATATATTTGTAACATTAATTAAACTAAAACAGTTATTATGAAAAAAAAGAAAATAAAGTTAAGCCTAAAAAAAACAGTAGTAGTGCGTTTAAATGACGAACTAACAAGAAACATTAAAGGAGGGTCTGGAGGCTGTCAAGTGCAGGGGGCTAAACCCAAACCACTCACTAAGGATGCGAAAGATACTGCTTGCTGGTCCTCTCCTCTAAATACAGGAGGTTGGTGTTAGATTAACATGATTTCGATTTAAGAAAATTTACGTCAGTTATAGAAATAAAATAAAAATTTTATATAGTGTTCAAACTGACAAGTTTTTTGTTATTTAATTGTGAGTAAAAAATAGTCGATAAGAAGAAACAAGGAATGTGAATTATAATACAAGCGAATTAAGAAATACTTCAATGGTAGTGCTTTTCGATAGAAAACGGTATTGAAGCCAAGTTAATTTTTAATCTTAAGAATTCCTCGAGGCTCTGCCTCGGGGTTTAGCTGAAAAGTTTGAAAAACAGAGAGTTTTTCAAAACACTTTGAAAAAGTGTACTTTCGGAAAATGGGTGAGCATATTATAAAAAGACATAACAAAAGTTTGTTGCTGTATCATTTGGTTTTTCCATTGAAGTATCGAAAATCTGTTATAACAAAAGAAATAGGAGAGGGATTAAAAGAGATTTGTTTAGAAATATCTAAGCGCTATGAATTGCATTTTATAGAGATAGGTTATGAGTCAGATCATGTTCATTTTTTAGTTCAAAGTGTTCCAACTTATTCAGTTTCAAAAATGGTTAGAATGTTAAAAAGTATCACAGCAAAACAATTATTTCAAAAGTTTCCTGAGGTCAAGGCAAAACTCTGGGGCGGTAAGTTCTGTACAAGTGGTTTTTATGTAAATGCAGTTGGTCAATACTCAAACGAAGAAGTTATTAGGAAGTATTTGAAAAATCAAGGAATGGAAAAAGAATATAAAAAAGTACATTCAAATCAACTAGCATTATATTGATACCTCGATGGCCCTGCCTTGGGGTAGTTCATTAAAAAGCATAATTTCCGATATCATTTTTCTCTGTTTCACTTTGCAAAATCAATTTGATGGCTTTTTTTAAACCAAATCCTTAGATCGAACTCAATACACTTTAAATTAAACAGGATCTAATAAATTCTGTATATGCCTTTGAGAAACCTTTTTACACCAGCGTTAATTACTATTTTCTTTGGATTGATTTTTTCTTGCCAACCAAAGTATAAAGCAATTATTTTAACAAACCCTTTATTGTATAAGAAGAACAAGAGTTTCTCTAAAAACTACTTAAAATATTGGCACTTAAAAGACATCGAAAAAGACAGCTTATTAGGTATAAGCCTCGAAAGGGCATATACAGAATTATTAAAAAAACGTAAAGCCAATCCTGTTATTGTAGCGGTATTAGACTCTGAAGTTAATATTAAACACGAGGGTTTAAAAAATCAAATATGGGTAAACCCAAAGGAAATCCCTGAAAATGGCATCGATGATGATAGTAACGGATATATTGATGACATCCATGGTTGGAATTATATAGGGACACAAAAAAATGATAGTGTTGTTTTTTCCAGCTTTTCATACACTGAGGTTGTTAAAAAGTACGACTCCAAATACAAAAACGTAACTGTAGAAGAGTTACCTGAAGACGAAAAGACAGAATACGAAAATTATAAGAGAGCATTAAAAAGATTAAATAAAGAGCTTGAAGAACGAAATAAAAACCTTGAAACGTACAATAGAATACAACGAAAATATAACAAATCTAGAACAATACTACACAAGTATTTTCCAGACGATACTTATACCCAAGAACAATTAGATTCAATAATTAATATTGTTAATGATGAAGAGGAGAAAAAATATATTTCGTATATGAAATACTATTTAGATAATGATATTAATGATACGACCATTGCTTTGGGTAAAAAAGAAGAAAATAAAGGCATTAATCAAAACTTAAATGTTAATCACAATGGTAAATACCAATCAAACGACGACGCTAATGACATCAACGATTTTCCATATGGGAATAATAACGTATCTGGCACATCAAATTTTTATCACGGCACTCAAATGTCATCTGTAATAGCTTGCAATAGAGGCCATAATAACGTTAAGGGTATTATTGACACTGTAAAAATAATGAGTCTAAATACTTTCGCTGCTGGTGATGCTTATGATAAGGATATTGCATTAGCGATACGTTACGCTGCAGATAACGGGGCTAAGGTCATTAATATGAGTTTTGGCAAATCATTTTCATTACACCCTGAATGGGTAAAAGAGGCCATTATTTATGCAGAAAGTAAAAATGTACTTATAGTCACTTCTGCTGGGAATGATAGAATTGACTTAGATAATGGTTACGATTACCCTAATGATGCACTAGGTGATGGTATTGAATATGCCGATAATTTTTTAAAAGTTGGAGCAGCAACCTATAAGGTGGATTCGACATTAGTAAATAGATCTTCAAATTATGGTAAAAATGAAGTGGATGTATTTGCTCCTGGGTATCGCATTAATTGTTTAACATGGAATGGGGATACGACTCATTCAGGAACATCGCATTCATCAGCAGTGGTTTCAGGAGTTGCGGCATTAATTTTTTCTTACTACCCTAATTTAACCGCCGCTGAGGTTAAGGAGATTATTATGGAATCTGGCCTTACTATAGATATCATTGTTAATAAACCTTCCTTCGATAAAAAAAAGGAAAAAGTACCTTTTAGTTCGCTCTCAAAATCTGGTAAAATTGTAAATGCTTATAATGCTTTAATTATGGCAGATAGTATTTCTAAGGTTAATAAGAGAAAGTAAACAATTGCCTATGCCCATACAAAACCTTTTTACACCAGCTTTAATTACTGTTTTATTTGGGTTAAGTTTTTGTTGTCAACCAAAGTATAAAGCGATTGCTTTGGCTAATTCTACATCTTATAAGAAAAACGAGAGCCTGTCCAAAAACGACTTAAAATATTGGCACTTAAAAGACATCGAAAAAGATAGCATATTAGGTATAAGTCTCGAAAGAGCATATACAGAATTATTTAAAAAACGTAAAGCCAATCCCGTTATTGTAGCTGCATTAGACTCTGAAGTTAATATTAAACAAGAGGGTTTAAAAAATCAAATATGGGTAAATACAAAGGAAATCCCTGACAATGGTATAGACGATGATAACAATGGTTACATTGACGACATAAATGGCTGGAATTATATAGGTACTCAAAACAATGATAGTGTGGTGTTTTCTAGTTTTACTTATACTGAAGTATTAAAACAATATGATTCTAAATTTAAAAACACTTCCTTAAAAGAAATACCTACAATTGAAAAAAAACAATACCAAACTTATCAACGAGCAAAAACAGCTTACAAAAAACAGCTTGAAGAGAGAAAAAACAACTTAGAGACGTATAATAGGATAAAACGAAAATACACAAAATCCAGATCAATTTTACATAAATATTTTCCAAATAACATCTATAGTAAAAAGCAAATAGATTCTATAATAGACATTGTTAAGGATAAAGAAGAGAAAAAGTTCATGTCGTATATGAAATACTATTTAGATAATGATATTAATGATTCTACAATTGCTTTAGGATTAAAATCAGAACATAAAATAATAAAACAGAATTTAAATTTAGAACATAATGGTAAGTATCATACAAAAGATGATGCAAACGATTTAACTGATTTCCCTTATGGAAATAATAACGTATCTGGCATAGAAAATTTTTATCACGGTACTGAAATATCATCTGTAATAGCTCACAAAAGAAATCACAAAGAGATCAGAGGTATTATAGACACTGTAAAAATAATGTGTTTAAACACATCGACCGCTGGAGACGAATTTGATAAAGATATTGCTCTAGCGATTCGCTATGCCGTAGATAATGGAGCCAGAGTAATTAACATGAGTTTTGGCAAATCATTTTCATTACATCCAGAATGGGTAAAGGATGCTATAACTTATGCAGAAAGTAAAAATGTACTCATAGTCACTTCAGCAGGGAATAGTCGCTTAAATTTAGATACTAATTATGATTATCCTAACGATGCACTAGATGATGGTATTGAATATGCCGATAATTTTTTAAAAGTAGGATCTACTACTAACAAGCTAGATTCAACATTAGCAAGTGGTTTTTCTAATTATGGAAAAAAACAGGTAGATGTATTTGCTCCAGGTTCACGTATAGATTGTTTAGCTTGGGACGAACCCATAGTAGATTATGGCACATCTCTTTCCTCTGCTGTAGTTTCAGGAGTTGCGGCATTAATTTTTTCTTACTACCCTAACTTAACAGCTGCTGAGGTTAAGCATATTATTATGGAATCTGGTCTTCCTATAGATATTATGGTTAATAAACCTTCAAAAAGCAAAGAGAAGGAAAAAGTACCTTTTAGTTCGCTTTCAAAATCTGGTAAAATTGTAAATGCGTATAATGCTTTAATTATGGCAGATAGTATTTCTAAGAGGCGTAAGAGAAAGTAAACAATTGCCTATGCCCACACGAAACCTTTTTACACCAGCTTTAATTACTGTTTTATTTGGGTTAAGTTTTTCTTGTCAACCAAAGTATAAAGCGATTGCTTTGGCTAATTCTACATCTTATAAGAAAAACGAGAGCCTCTCCAAAAACGGCTTAAAATTTTGGCATCTAAAAGACATTGAAAAAGACAGTTTGCCAGGTATAAGTCTCGAAAGAGCATATACAGAATTATTGAAAAAACGTAAAGCCCACCCTATTATTGTAGCGGTATTAGATTCTGAAGTTAATATTAAACACAAGGATTTAAAAAATCAAATTTGGGTAAACCCGAAGGAAATCCCTGAAAATGGCATCGATGATGATAGTAACGGATATATTGATGACATCCATGGTTGGAATTATATAGGAACACAAAAAAATGATAGTGTTGTTTTTTCCAGCTTTTCATACACTGAGATCATAAAAAAATATGATTTTAAGTACAAAAACCTTTCTTTAAAAGAAGTGTCATTAAATGAGAAAAAACAATATGAAATCTATCAAAGCGCATTGAAAAAGTATAACAAAGAGCTTGAGAAACGAAAAAGTAATCTAAATCGTTATATAGGAATTCAAAAGAAATATAATAAATCTAAAGCTATTTTAAATACGTATTTTCTAAAAAAAAATTATGACCAAAAACAATTAGATTCTTTGCTGCCTGCTATCAAAGATGAAGAGAAAAAAAAATACATATCCTATATGAAAACGTATTTGCGATATGATATTAATAATGAAACCTTAGTTGAAAGGCAAAAGGTGCAGGAGAAAATGATAAAACAAAATCTGAATATAAAACATAATGGTAGATATCTCACCAAAGATGATTTTAATGACATAAGCGATTTCCCTTATGGGAACAATAAAGTAGATGGTACAAATAAAATAAGTCATGGAACTAAAATAGTATCGTTAATAGCGTCTAAAATAAATCACAAAGAAGTTAAAGGAATTATTGACACAGCTCAAATAATGTGTTTAAACACATCGACCTCTGGAGACGAATTTGATAAAGACATTGCTCTAGCGATTCGCTATGCTACCGACAATGGTGCCAGAGTCATTAATATGAGTTTTGGCAAATCATTTTCATTACACCCTAAATGGGTAAAAGAGGCCATTATTTATGCAGAAAGTAAAAATGTATTGGTAATCACTTCTTCTGGAAATGATGGAGAAGACTTAGACAAGAATTACAATTACCCTAATGATGCATTAGATGATGGTATTGAGTACGCTAATAATTTTTTAAGAGTGGGAGCGACAACCCATGAGTTAGATTCAACATTAGTGCGTTCGACCTCTAATTATGGTAAAAAAGAAGTGGATATATTCGCTCCGGGTCATAAAATTAATTGTTTCAATTGGAATGATATTGCAATAGATTCGGGAACTTCATTATCATCAGCCGTAGTTTCAGGAGTTGCAGCTTTAATTTTTTCATACTACCCTAATTTAACCGCCGCTGAGGTTAAGGAGATTATTATGGAATCTGGCCTTCCTATTGATATCATGGTTAATAAACCTTCAAAAAGCAAAGAGAAGGAAAAAGTCCCTTTTAGTTCGCTTTCAAAATCTGGTAAAATTGTAAATGCGTATAATGCTTTAATTATGGCAGATAGTATTTCTAGGGTTAATAAGAGGAAGTAAATTATTGCTGCGATTTCTAAATAAATAAGCTAAGCTAACAACACATTTTTCTTCAGCTCTTTCCTATTAAGAATGGTTTCAAAAGCATTTAAATACAGTTCTGTTATTTTAGACATGGGATAAGCCGTTGCGGCCTTATAATTTGCTTTTTCTAAAGCCACTCTATAGGTTTCACTAGTCACAATAGCCGCTATCGCTTTTGCTAAACTATTAACGCTAGTGGGTTTAAAAAATTCGCCTTTATAGCCTTCCTCTTTTACTAATAATGCCAAATCGCCTAAATTGGGCATCACTACAGCTTTACCATAACTTCCAGCTTGGTGTAACACTCCAGAACTTCCTGTGGTAGACGTATAAGGAAATACCACAACAGCGGCTTCTTTAAAAAGAATAGGAACCTCACGTTCTTCTACATAACCCATAAATCGTAATTGTGGCACCTCTTGGTATTGTTTCTCTACACTTGCCAAATAGCCAGGCGCATTGGGGTTATCTGTTCCGGCAATCACTATTTCTAAATCTAAGCCTGTGGTTTGTCTTACTTTTTCAACGGCTTCAATTAATAATTCTACTTTTTTGTAAGTACCAAATTTTCCAAAAGACATAATTTGTAATGGGCCTTTAGGTAAGTTGTATGCTGGAGCGTCTGTTGACACATCAAAAGTCCCGTGCGGGATTAATTGTACGTTTTTAGCCTTATATTTTTTCTCTAATACCGTAACATACTTTTGCATCGTTACTGCTACCGCATCGGCTTGTAAAAGGAGTTTCGTTAATGTTGTACCAATAAGCCCATATATTTTTTGCATGAATGGATTAGATGTAAACCCGGCATTCCCTAAATCGACTTCTTCTAAAATATTATGTAATAATACAATATTAGGAAGGCGTTTTAATTTACACGCCAATGGTAATAGCAAGCCTAAGGCCGCAGCGATTTTTTTATCACCAAATTTCATAAACTGTAAATTAAACAACACCGCATCTGGCTTGGTTTTATTTATGGCTTTTGTAACGGTGAAGAGGTTGAAGTAGCTATTAAAGCTCCAACATGATTTAATCGTAATTTTACACCCTTTTTCTTTAAAAGAAATCTCTTTTTCACCTTTAGTGGTATCGCTTAATAAAATGACTTCTGTAACGTTTTGGTGTTGTCTAAAATGTTTTACTAAATGGTAGGCATATTCGTTTAAAGTGACTTTACTTGGCGGATACGCCGTTACAATGGCAAGTTTCATGTGTTCGTTGTTTTGGGGTTGCTTACAAATTTGCTAAAAATAGGCTTAAAAAAGAGCTATTTTTAGTTGGAATGCGGTTTGGTGTCGGCGAGTGGTTTAAGATGCGCGATAGGTTTATTTATATTCATTTTTTGGCTGGATCAAAAACAGCTGTAAAATGCTAATTTTTTTATGGTCTACAGAAAGTTTAACCGAATAGTTCTCGACTTTAGCCTGTCTTGAGGCAGCGAGTTTCTGAAATTCAGGCATTGAACGAAAAATTTAGTCAAATTTTCGTAAGCCTAGCCTTTTTTGTTTATTAAACGCCTTTAGTAAATGAAACAAACTTGGTCATGCTGATGCCTATCAGTATCACATCATATCGAAAACGAGTGAGATCCTGAAATATCCTGAAGCTTCGGGACAGGATGATGCTAAAAAACACGGCGCTTTTCTCTAAAAAGTTTAAATCACTTCAATGAAAAAAGAAAAGAAATTAGTCTTCTGCTTAATTCTCCAAATTGTCTAAAAAGAAAAAGACCAATTGTACAATAAGCAATAAGACCATCGCTACAATTTGCATGCTTACGACTTGTGCTAAACTATTATGAAAACAAATGACCAAGCCCATTTGAAGTAATCCGAAAACGCCAGAGATAATAACTGGTACATATTTATCTAGAGACAAGTAATAATACGCAAAAATATTAGAGATGGCGAATAAGCCTGTTGCTAATGCATATTGCCACAATAATCCAGCCATAGTAATATAACCGTC